>JAFEBR010000714.1 GCA_018242565.1 Planctomycetota bacterium
AAAACGGCCGATGGCCAGGCCGCCGAGCCGAGCGACGAGGAACTGAACACGATTCGCCTGGACACCGCGCGACTGAAAGGCATTCGCTCGCGGTTGAGCGATCTCTCGTGGTGGATGCGAATCTTATGTCAGCACATTGCACGCCGGGCCAACGAGGAAGACCAGCAACTAGGAAAGTTCTTTCAGGCGCGGTTTAAGGCGGTTCGACTGCTCGACGAACAAGCCCTCTTGGCCTGCGCTTCGTCCCGGCGCGCCGGGATCGACCTCAATCCGATTCGAGCGGCGCTGGCGCATACGCTGGAGTCGAGCGATTTTACGTCGGTGCAACGCCGGATTCAGACGTTGCAACAGCCACAGGCGACCACGCCGGCAGTCACTTCAGCCGATGGCGCCACCGGCAGCCCCGCGGACGCGTCTGCGGGTGGCCAGAAATCATTGCCGTCGGCAGGAGCGTCGGCGGTCAGCGTCCGGCCCGACCGGTTTCTGGCGCCGGTGGAGTTAGATCAAGGAAAAGAGGCGGAGCTGGGACCAGTCCTCAACAAGACCGGCACGCGGTGCAGCGACAAGGGCTTTCTGCCGATGTCGCTGGCAGATTATTTGCAATTGTTGGATTGGACCGGCCGGCAACTGGCGAAAGGCAAGAAAGGCCGGATCTCCGACTCGATTGAGCCCATTTTACAACGATTGCAGCTCGATCAAGAAGGTTGGTGCGATCTGGTGGCCCACTTTGGGCGGCGGTTCTTCGTCGTCGCCGGTGCGCCCCAGACGATCGACGGCACCACCAGCCGGAGCACTCGTCACCGTCACAACGTGCCGTCGGCCACCCGCCAGTTGTACCAGGAAGTCGAGTCGCGGAAGGCATCGACCACGTAGCGGTGCGATTCCTCTGATGCGTCTCACGTCCGTCGATCAACTGACGATTGAGCAGGTAGTCCAGCCAAGCCTGGCTCCCGGAGTCAGATAGAGCCCGAATTGCGTCCTGCCGCGCATGATGGCTGTAGAAGCCGGGCAAAATGCGCTGAGAAATGCAGCAAACGGCTCCCAAGAGCGGCCAGTTGATCGACGTGTTCCATAAATATTACTCTTCCCACCCGAACAACGTCCGGTTATGGTCAGAATAGACTGTGTCCCCCGATTGTGGCGAGCGTCTTCCAAATCGAGTAAGCGAACAGTTTCGCCACTCGTTAACGCGTTTCACCGGCCGGCTCCGGTGGGGGCGAATCGTTCTGCGACCGCATTGAAACAACACAAAACGACGACACCTTTCCAAAAAAGCACTTCGACTGCCATTGCATTGACGAACACTTTCGCTACTATTGTGGCGAAGACTTTCGTCAGTTTGTTGTCCCCGTATGGTTTTACGGCTGTGGTCCACGCTTGGGGAAGCGTGGCTTCGATCCGCATCGCGTATTTGTGGCAGAGCAGCGTACGACCTAAGCCCGATTCGGCAATCGCGGCGAACGGATTCCCTGCAAAACCGTGTTAGTTGATGTCCGTCCTTGTCAGTTCGAGGTTGAGTCGCATGGTGAAGTTGCCGTTACCGCAGCCAACGGAAGTCGAGTTGCAGATTCTGAGGATTCTCTGGGAGCTTGGTCCCAGCACGGCCCGCGAAATTCACAATCGGCTGGAAGCGGAAAAAGGGACCAGCTATTCCACCAGTGTCAAAATGCTCTCGGTGATGCTCGACAAGGGCTTGGTCAAACGGGACGAGCGGGCTCAGCCGCACGTCTACCGGGCGGTGCTCACGCGCGAGCACGCGGGCCGGCGGATGCTTACTGAACTGATCGACAAAATTTACAACGGCTCTGCGGCAACGCTCGTTCTTCAGGCGCTGGCGTCACGGAAAACCTCGGCCGACGAGTTGAATGAAGTCCGAAAACTGCTCGATCAGATCGAACAGGAAAGCGAGTGACCCATGACGATTAAATTTCATGACTGGGCGACGGCGGCGATGACCGCTCAACTCGGCTGGACCCTGCTGCACTTCGTATGGCAAGGGACGCTCATCGCGATTTTCAGTGCGATCGGGCTGCGGATCTTACGGCGGCGCTCGGCCCCGGCCCGGTATTTGATGGCGTGCGCGGCCCTGGCGCTGATGGCCGCGTGTCCGCTCGCCACCTTCGCCTGGTGCCACTCCGAACGAGTGCCCAGGGCCGCCGTTTCCGTCGATACGCCCCTGCCTGAGTTCCGCCAACAACTGCGTGACGAGCCGCAACCGGCGATAATGACTGTTTTAGCGAACCCGCTCACGGTCGAAGTCGATGATCCAACGGCCGACTTGTTGCCAGCGGCTTCAGCACCGAGTGTCCCTCAACCGATACCGGTTTGGATTCGCGCTCAGCAGCAACTGGAACCGTATGTGCCGTGGCTTGTCGCACTGTGGCTATGCGGCGTGGCCGTGCTTTCGCTTCGGCTCCTCTGCGCTTGGCATTGGATCTATCGACTCTCCCACAGCTCAGTTCAGGCAGTCCCCGAACCGTTGCGCGAGCGTCTCGCCGCGCTGGCCGGTGCGCTGTCCATCAGCCGGCCCGTGCGATTGGTGGAATCGGTGCTCGTCGAGGTCCCCACCGTCATTGGCTGGCTGCGTCCGCTCATCCTGCTCCCCAGCAGCGCGCTTGTCGGTCTGACGGCATCGCAACTGGAGGCGTTACTCGCACACGAATTGGCTCACATCAGTCGGCACGATTTTCTCGTGAATCTCTGGCAAACGGTGGTAGAAACGCTGCTCTTCTATCACCCTGCCGTGTGGTGGCTTTCCCAGCGCATCCGCAGCGAGCGCGAGCTCTGCTGCGACGACCTGGCCGTGGCGATCTGCTCGAACCGCGTCGCTTACGCGCGGGCACTTGCCGACATGGAATCGTTGCGGGCCACGCCGCGGCTGTCGGTCGCCGCGAACGGCGGTTCATTACAGGATCGCGTCCGGAGATTGGTCGCCCCCGGAACTGAACTCCCCCGTTCGGGGGGCTGGACGGCCAGCCTGTGCGCCCTGGCAACTGCCCTATTGCTTTGCGTGTTCGCATTCGCCGGGCCGCAGGCGGAAGGCCTTGCGGACGACGCCGGCGATATGACGCAGGAAGCGCAAGGCGAGGAAGGTAGAGACGACAGAGAACAAAAAGACGACGGCGAACAACCGAAGGCCAAAGCGGCTGACGGCACTGGGCCGGTCGTGATCACATTGCCCGATGGCGCCCGCATCGAGATCTTGGGTGTTGCGACAGCCGGCACGCTCGATCGCGCACTCTGCTGGCGGCCGGATGGCAGCCCCTTTCCCGAGGCCCAAGAGTTGCCGAAGCTCAATATGCCACCGGACCAACGCGCAACCCAGGAGCTGATCTGCCGATATATCGGATTCGGCGATGGACAGTCGTTGTCTTGGAAATCGCCAACGGATACAGACAATTCTTTAACCGTCGTCGGCTGGCGCAACCGCAGCGAATCTTGGATCCGAGCCGCGAATCTCCAATCGTCCGCCAATGAAGTTTCACTTCGTGTCGGAATCAGCGAAAACGAGTGGGGGCCGTGGCAAACGGTCTCTGCGGAGGGCAAGGCCGTAGAGCCGGTCACTGTCAGGCCCTCGTTTCGCGACCTGTATGCGACTGTCAAACCAGACCACGTTCAGCAATACAAAGACGTCGTCGGCTTGCGTTGGAACAAACGCGAAATGGGTAGCTACCAAGTCGTGGCAGTTGACCAACAAGGGCAAAGGCATGCCCCGAGTGGAACGTCAGCCTGGACCGACAATGGTAATCCCGGGGTCCATCGCACCGAGGATCAGTTTCGCATCGCGGCCGCCGAAGTCGATCACTTTGAATACCGCTTGCGGCCGGTTCTGTATTGGGTGGACATTGAGAACGTCTCGTTGCGACAGGGACATCGGACACAAGTAAAAACGCGAGTCGAACGTGCCGACGCGCCGGTCGAACGGGCCAAGCCGTTCATCGTCCGATTGACCTCGGAAAAGCAGGCAGAGAATGGCCAGAAACCGATGACCGGCCTTGGGACGGGTGTCATTCTGGATCAGCGCGGCTATGTGTTGACGATGCGTCACATCGCCGAGGGGGCCGCGGTGCGTGCGACACTGGCTGACGGGACAACGCGACCGGCCACAGTCGTGGGCATCGACAAAGAGCACAACTTGGCGCTCTTGAAAATCGACGTGCCGCTTCCGTTGCCCGTCGTCCGCTGGGGGCAGTCGAAGTTTCTACAGCGAGGTGATGCCGTCACTGCGATTGGCCAATGGGATGACCAAGGGCTTATCGCCGCACAGGGGGCGATTACCGCGACGAATCGCGATCTTAAGGTCGCCCCGGATCTGGAGTTCCGAAGGCTGCTGCAATTGGATGCTGATTTGAAGCCGGGATGCAGCGGCGGTCCCGTTTTGAACTCCGCCGGTGAGGTCATTGGAATGTGTGTGGCCTTTCGGATCCGCAAACCGAATATGAGCCTCGCCTTTCCGATTGATGACGTCCGGCCCGTCGCCGACAAATTGTTGGCCCTCGCGACCGCGACGGAACCAGCGCCCGGAGCGAAGTCCGAACCGAAGCCGAATTCAGAATCGCGAGCGGTCCAACCGACGCACGGAATCTTCAGCGGTTCGATCCGTCTGACGGGACCGTTGCCACCCGTGCCCGCGGCGTTGGCCAAGAAAGGCGGAAAATACTCGGGAGGCACAATATCCGAAGATGTTCCCGACGAACGCTTGCTCATCGACCGCCCGCCGGTGCCCGTCAACGGTCAGCGGGGCGGCACGAACGGCATCGCGAATGTGGCCGTCTATTTGAAGAAGGCGCCCGCGATTCCAGGCGAGATTCAAACAGCCCGGAACGAACCAGAACTCCCTGCGCTGAAAATCTCGCTCAAGAATTACGCCTTCTCGCCACGCGTCACGCTCTGGCGGGTTGGGCAGCCGCTTGAATTAATCAACACCAATGTGGCGGCGGTCAATTTCAAAGCCTTTCCCACGAGAAACACTCCTTTCAATCTGCTCGTGGCTCCAGGCGAAACCAAAACCGTCCCAGCCCCTTTCGAGGCAGAAACAACTCCGGCCGTTCTCGACTCGAACATCCTTTCGTGGCTAAGGGGCTATTTGTTAATCCTCGACCATCCATACGCGGCTGTTACGAATGCACGGGGCGAGTTTGAGATTCCCCAGCTTCCCCCCGGCGACTACGAGTTCACTATTTGGCACGAACAGGCGGGGTATTTGCACAAGGCGCTCAAAGTCACCATTGCCGCCGGACAATCGACGGTCGCCGATATGCAATTCGTGATTCCGGACGAGGGCCGCTGGGTACTCGCCAAGACGGAGCGCACCGAAACGGGAATCTCGGCGATTCCCGCCGACATCCAGCAGCAGGTCCAGGTTCTGGCAGCCAAACATCGGGCCGCGCGGGGTGGGCTGTCGTCCCGGCGTCCCGCCGCGCTGCGCGGTTTGGCGATGAACGATCCGCGTGTGAAAACTCTGGCGGCGCAAGCCGTGCGCGATCTCGATTCGCCGGAAAAGTCGAGTGAAGAGGCTCGCCTCGTCCTGGCCTATTTGGGGGAATTGGCCGATGAATTCGTCATGGAGGGCACGCGATCGGAAAATCCGCTCATCGCCGCGCGGTGCTGCGGCCTGTTGATGCATCGCGGCCCGAAAGCGATCGCGCCTTTGATTGCCGCTTTAAAACACAGTGACGAAGGCGTGCGAACCAACGCAGCACAGAGTCTCGGCCAATCTTTTGATCCCGCGGCGGTCGGACCGCTGCTGGAAGCGCTCCCCCAGGAGAAACATCCGGTGAGTATTATTTGGGCACTGTTGTATCTGCGTGATCCCCGCGCGATCGAACCGCTCCGGAAGTGGACCAATCATCCCAGCTACGGCCAAATTGCGACGGACGCAATTCGACACATTCAATTCAGCGGGGGCTACGCCTATTGGCCCCCCGAATCGTTGCCCGATCGACTGCTCTGCCGTGACGCCGAAACCTGGCGCGGCGAATCCTACGGTCCGAGAGAAATTCAGCGGATGATCGAACTGCTTTCGTCTGCGGACTCGAACATCTCCAGCGAGGCCGCGCTCTTTCTCGGCCGGTCGCATGCCGATGACGCGGTCCCCGCACTCGCCAAAGGGCACTACGGATACACCGAGATCGCTCTGGCCGAAATTGCTTCTCCCGAGGCGATCGGGGCCCTGTTCCGTCGCCTGCACACACCCGACCCGGCACTCCGCGTCACCACCATCGATGCTCTCGGCTCGGCCGATCGTTGGGCCGTGCCGCTGTTGATCGCCTTGCTCGACGACCGCAGCCTCTTCACCCCTGGTCAACCCCTCGAATACGGTATCGCCACGACCACCGCCAAGAAATGGCCCGACACGCATCGCGCCCACAGTGCCCTTTGGCAACTGCTCTACAAATGCGGCTTGCCCGGAAAAACCGCCAATCTGGCCGTGCACGATGCGCCCGATATTATGGCCGAAATTCCTCGAGTGAAGACGTGGTGGAAAACGTACGGCAACGATTTTCTCGATGGCAAGGAGGTCCCCAACCCGAACCTGACCAATGTTATGTTTGTCGGGAACGGTCAGCTACGATAGTTTTTTGATGTTAGTGCCGGATTGTTCTCGACTTGCTCCGGACAAGGCTCAAGCGACGGAGGGAGCTACGGAACGCGTGCGTGGGCCACCCACCTGATAGCAACTTATGGACAAATCAGGAACATCAGGAATTGGCGAAACTATAGGGTGAGCTAGCCCACCGAGATCGACAACATTCCCAAATCTGGCTGTCGAATGTGGCGATCCGGGCGTGCTGTTTTCAATGGGCCGGCCGCGAGATGGGTGGGTAGAACCGAACCGACTTCACTTTGTCAGTTGGCGTGATCGCCTTCGGATTCCAAACCGTACTCTTCGATCTTTTTATGCAGCGTATTCCGGTTGATTCCCAGTCGGACCGCCGCCTTGGTTTGGACACCCTGGCAACTTTTCAAGACTTGGAGGATCAATTCCTTTACGACTTGCGAGACGATCCGTTCGTAAAGATTGCCAGTACCTTCGCCCGCTGCCGACTTGCCCATGGAAACCAATTCGCGGCACAGCGTTTCGGGACTTCGTCCACCAGGCCGGCCCACTCGGACCGGTGTGCCGCCGCGCACATGAGAGGAGGGTGTGATTCCATGAAAGAGGTCGACTCCCCTGGGATAATGGCTATGTACGGCGTATCCCGCGTGGGGATCGCCAAAGACCATCATGACCCCAGGAGAGTCAATCATGTTGTACGTCGGCATTGATCAACATCGCAAGCAACTGACCGTGAGCGTACGTGAGGAGTCGGGGAGCGTCGTTCTCCGTCGTCAGGTGAGCACCGAGTGGCAGCGGGCCGGGGAGTTCTTCGACGACCTGCGGGGGCGGGCAACCGAGCACGGCGGCTATCTGTCGGTCGTCGAAGTCTGCGGGTTCAACCACTGGCTGCTGAAGTTTCTCACCGAGCGCGGGTGTGCCGGGACGATCGTCGTCCAACCCGGCGAACAGGCGGCTCATAAGACGGATCGCCGGGACGCCAGCGCGCTGAGCGAGATCCTGTGGATCAACCGCGACCGGATCCGCCAAGGACTGCCGGTGCGCGGTCTGCGCCGGATCCAGATTCCGGATGCAGAACAGCAGGCCGACCGTCGACTGACGAGTCTGCGCCATAACGTCGGCCGGGAGTTGACGCGCTGCGTGAACTGGATCAAAGCGGTCCTGCGCCGGCACAACATCGAGCAGGAATGCCCCACGAAGAAGCTTCAGACCAAGCGTGCCCGCCAATGGCTCAACGGTTTGTCACTCA
>JAFEBR010000715.1 GCA_018242565.1 Planctomycetota bacterium
GACGCAAATTCGCGGAACGAATGCCGTGATTTATCGAGGGAAACTCTGGCCAAGATTCGTCTGCAACGATCGCCAGTCCTAAGCGGCCCCGACTGACATGCCTGAATTGCCGACGCAAACCAAACGATTCCACCACACTGGGGCTCAAGCCCAAACGGCGTTTTCTGTGGTCGCATGACCGGTGGACGTCACAGGAAAACCGGCAAACTGGAGGCGGGGACCCGAGGCTGTGGTTGATTCACACTTGGATTTGCTATAATTTAGCAGTGAAAACTGTCGAAATGTCGCACGGCCGATTCCCCACCGATTTTCGGGGTGTTTGCTGTGCCATGAATTCAGACGGATGTTTCCTGGAATTACAGTTTCTAGAGTCCCTGGAGAGAGAGTTTCCGATGTCCATTACGCTTACCGAAAAGGCTGCGAACGAAATCCGGCGAGTCATGTCTGAGCAGAAAATGCCTGATTCGACCTACCTGCGCATTGGCGTGGTCGGTGGTGGCTGCAGCGGCTTCCAGTACAGTCTCGGATTTGACGACAAATGCGACGCGGTTAAAGACGAAGAATGCCAGCAGCATGGCATTCGTGTCGCCATCGACCGTAAGAGCGACCTGTTTCTCGATGGTACGGTGCTCGACTTCTATGACGGGCTCGAAAAGCGGGGCTTCACCTTCAACAACCCCAACGCCGTCAAGTCCTGCGGTTGCGGCAGCAGTTTCTCCGCCTGATCGCGAGTAAACACTTCCAGGCACAGGTCCACTTGGGCCTGTGCCTCTCGGCGTCGTGTGGCATCCGAGGCGTGAATCAGTCCTGCGGCGAATTCACCGCCGCGGGAAGCTTTCCTGTTCTGCCGAACACTCCGTGTTAACGGACTTCGCAGACACGTCTGGTCTACTCGGCCAACGCGCCGCTTTCATTGACGAATTGCAGGTGCATGTCGTCCTGAGGCAGTCCATGCAGGAAGCGCCTGGGGATTCGACAATGGACGGTCACGCGGGCCTCGTCATAATCCTGCCGTGTCACTTCGGCGTGCGCCGCCAGGTATGAGAACAGGCGGCCATTGCCGACGTTGGTTTCCAGCGTGGCGTCAACGTAGCCTTGGCCGAGTCGGTCGGCTGCGATTCGAGACAATTGGGCAAGTCCCGCACCGGTGCGGGCGCTGACGGAAATCGCCGCCTCATGATTTGCGCGAATCACGTCCACCAGCGAGCGATCGTTGACGGCATCGGCTTTGTTCAGGACGAGCACTGCTTTCGAAGAGTCGATGCCAATCTCCTGCAGCACTTCATTGACCGTCTTGATGTGCTCTTCCGCCGAAGGACTGCTGGCATCCACCACATGGAGCAGCAAGTCGGCATGTCGGGCTTCTTCCAGGGTGGAACGAAAGGACGCGACCAGATTGTGCGGCAAGTCGCGAATGAACCCGACGGTGTCGGACAGCAGCACTTTTCCCAGGTGAGGCACGTTCCAGGTGCGTGTGCGCGTATCGAGCGTTGCGAACAACTGGTCGGCTACATAAACATCGGATCCCGTCAGCGCGTTCATCAACGTGCTTTTGCCAGCATTGGTGTAGCCGACCAGTGAGACGGTGATATGATCGTGGCGCTGTGAGACCTGCCGTTCCCGGCGTTTTTCAACTTCTTTGAGTCGGGCCCGTAGTTCGGTCACGCGGGCGTCAATCAGGCGTCGGTCGGTTTCAAGTTGCTGTTCACCGGGACCACGGCTACCGACGGCGCCTTCTGTTCGTTCCAAGTGGGTCCACAAGCGTTTCAAGCGGGGACGCATGTATAAGAGCTGGGCAAGTTCGACCTGCAGCTTCGCTTCGTGTGATCGGGCGTGGGTGGCGAAAATCGCCAGAATCAGTTCGCTGCGATCAACAATTTCCTTCTCGATTTCTTTCTCGAGATTACGGGTTTGGCCCGGGGTCAGGTTGTTGTCGAAGATGACCGTGTCAGCATTCAGGCCCGATGCGAGCAATTTCAATTCTTCGACCTTGCCGGCGCCCAGATACGTTCCAGGGTCGGGCCACTGGCGGTTCTGGATCAGCGTCCCCACGACCTTGACCCCTGCCGTTTTTGCCAGTCCGCGAAGTTCGTCGAGCGGGTCTTCTAGTTCACGCAATGCCCCCGGAAGGACGACAGCCACAAGAATTGCCCGTTTCTGGCGGACACTTAAATCTACGCGTTTCGGTTCACCCAATGTCGGCCGCGGCCTCCTGGTTGGAAAACTGGTCAGTCTCAACGGCTGAATTCTACGCAGGCCTGTTGTGCAGGGCAATTGCGAATCATCGTCCGAACACGGCAGCGAGAATTACACTCAGATCTGCCTGCCGAGATAGAGAGGCCGGCAGACTCGCAGGTTCGCAGAATCCGTTGCGATGATCTCGGTAACAAACGCGGCAGAGGCAGCGACACGCCGGGATTCTGAATCGCGTGCTCGGAGATGGCGATTCCGGTCAACTCATCGGCACGTTCGGGGCCGGGGCGCAGGTAGATTGGAAATGCAAAGATTGGCAATCTACGGATCAGTCGATCCCGGCACCAAAGCCCTCGTCGGAATCTCGCAGACAGGCCAGTTGCCCTGGGCCTCTCCGGTCGGATTCTCGCAGGTCGGCCGCGACATTGAAATGCGGCGCGGGCAGGCGA
>JAFEBR010000716.1 GCA_018242565.1 Planctomycetota bacterium
AAGAATTACAACTGGCACTGGACCGGCTCCGGGCAGAGTATCGTTTGTGCTTTGTTTTGTTTCATTTGAACGAATTGAGCCTGATCGAAATCTCAGAGATCACCGGCCATCCAGCAGGCACGATCAAAACCTGGCTGCGCCGGGCCCGCCTGGAACTGGCTGACCATCTGCAACGCCGGGCCGTGGTGCCCATGGTGAATTATGAACTGCACTGAATTCGAAGCCCTGCTGGACGAAAGCTTCAGCCCCGACGGTTACGCGATGAATTCGGCACTGGCCGATCATGCGGCGGCCTGCCCGACCTGCCGGATGGCACACGAACGCGCGCGGTTGCTGTCAGAAGCTCTGGTCGCCTGGAGAGACCAGCCCTGTGAAGTCGACCTGACCACCGCCGTTCTCGCTGGCGCAGTGACGGGCACCGCGCACGGCACTATGGCGAATACCCTGCCCACCCCGGTGGGCGATGACCAACAGCAGGAATTCTCGCACGGTGCGGCCACCGTGTCGCGCGTCGGCACAGAACTGCGTCCACTGGCCGCGGCAGGTCTGCCGGGTAGCCGCCAGGCATTGTGCCTGGCGACGGCCGTCGTGCTCGCCACCTTCACGCTCCTCACATTGCCCGCCAGTTCGCGCCGGTCTGCACCCATTCCGCGGGACTTTTCCAGCACAACGACAGAACCTGCTCCCGCAGTCGAATCCGCAGTTGCGACCGCCGAAGCCGGGCCGAACGACACTCCGGCATTGCCGTCAACAGAGCCCGCACCACGTCCCTACTCCGATCTGGTCAAGCTGGCCACGACGGCCTGGGACGAAGTCTCGATGCTGGTGTCCCCGGAGACCAGGTCGGCGGATGGGGCCGTGGCCCCCCCTGTCAACCCCCCGGCGAGCGGTTGGATGAATGATCTGCAGCACCGCCTGAAGCCGGTCGGGCGCAGTCTCGACCACACCCTCGACTTTCTGTGGCAGGCCGGACGGGCCACCGACGGCTGAGCATGAAGTGTCGGTACAGCCGGCACAGTCGGTCATTCCCGCGCGCTGCTCCCAATCGGATTTCCTCGGAGATTCTTAAGGTTTTCTCAGGGGGCCCGATCCAGAATTTCCGTCGCCCGACCGACAGCCGGGTAGACTTTCCCCGGCTGTGCCACACCTTGAATGAACATCGACTGACCGCTTTGTCAGAAAGTCCACCATGCTCGACACCCAGGAAAATTCCATGTTGTCTTTTGATCGGAACTCCACCGCGCGTCGCGGCGCGGCTCGTCGCACGCGGATTGATACCGTCACTCGCGTCCCCGCCGAGGCCCCTGCGGCCGACAATCAACAAGCCCGTGCTCCCAAAGTCGAACGCCGTCGGCAGATCGACCCGACGACCTGCGAGCGCGAATACTCGAACGACGAAATCGAGTTCATGCGCGCCATGGACGACTACAAGCGGAAAAACGGCCGGCCGTTTCCAACCTGGAGCGAAGTGCTGGAAGTCGTCCGCAGCCTGGGATATCACCGCGACTGATCACGTCGCGGCACGCCCGAACACCATCAGTGTGATATCGTCGTTCTGCGGACGCCCATTCGCGTGTTTGCGGACATCATCCCGGATCAACTTGCCCAGGGTCGTCGGATCGGGCGAATTCCGGATAATCAACTCACGCAGGCGTTCGGGCGTGTACAGGTCGCCGCCAGGATTCATGGCCTCGCTGACACCGTCGGTGTACAGCACAACCGTTTCTCCCGGTTGCAGCGTTCGACGCAGCACGTCGTACGGCATGCCGCCCACCACCCCCAGGGGCAGACCGATCGCTTCTTCGGGGAACTCTTCGTACGAGCCATCGACCTTCCGGACGATCGGCGACATGTGACCGGCAATGGCCAGCGTCATCTCATGCGTTTCGATATCGATGATCACCAGCGTGAATGTGACGAACCGCCCTTCGACGGCGTGGGCGCACATGTGATCGTTGATCTTGGCCAGCGCTTCGCCCACATCCGGAACGAATTCCATCGTGCTCTGCACGGCACTCGACAGGCGTGACACGACAAGTGCGGCAGGCACCCCCTTCCCGGCCACGTCGCCAAACGCAATGACGAGCCGTCGGCCTCCGGGCAGCGGGAAGCAATCGTAAAAATCGCCGCCGACGGCTTGAGCCGACTCGTAGGCGGCGAAGAAATCGTAACCGGAGATTTTGGGCAGCGATTCGGGGAGCAGCGCCCGCTGCACTCCTTGAGCGATCCGCATTTCGTTGTCTTGTATGACCTTCTCTGCATAACTGGCCACGAGGCGGGCGTTTTCGTACGACAACGCGGCCTGGCCGGCAACGGCCAGCAGCAGATCCAGATCGTCGGTCTGGAACCGTTTGACGGGGTTCTGAGTGTCGATGTTGATGATGCCCAGCGGTTCGCCGTCGAGCCCCAGCAACGGCACGCACATCATCGACCGAATCGTGAGATTGGCAATCGATTCGCTGGCCTGGAATTGCGAATCGCTCGAGGCGTCGGCCGACAGAATCCCCCGCTTCTCAGACAGCACCTTGTTGACAATCGTCCGGCTGAGTTTCACCGAGTCGTCTTCGCCGGGCCGACGATGCTTGATGGCGCGCGGCACCATCTGGCCTTCGGCGCCATCCTTCAACAGAATGCAGCCCCGGTCGGCTCCTGGGAAGATCACGAACAGTGTGTCGAGAATCTTTGGCAGCAGGGCATTCAGATCGACGGTCCCTGCCAGGGTCCGACTGATCTCCAGAATCCCCTTCAGCTTGGCGGCCGGCTGCACATCGAGGGCGCCAAATCGGCTGGAGGCTTCGCCCCCCACTGCGCCGGTGATCATCGCCGACTCTTCGTCGTCTTCGTTCAGATTGAAATCAATCTTGGTCCCCGAGGTCTGCCCCGTTTCCGGCTTTGACTCGCCGGCGGGCCTCGCGACGACATTCGGCACGGGACCATGCTCGAGGAAGCGGAGCAGAATCGGCCCGAGCTTGATCCGATCGTCGTGCTTGAGCGGGGTTCGCACACGTGGCTGAACCTTGACGCCGTTCAACGTGGTTCCGTTACCACTTTCCATGTCTTCCACACAGAAACCACCACCGTCCCGCACGATCTTCGCATGCTTCCGCGAGACCATGTTGGAGTCGATTTGAATCTGGCACTCGGGTAACCGGCCGATCACCGTTTCGTCGTGCGTCAATTCGTGCGTCGACGAGTCTCCGGCCTTCAGAACCACAATGCTCGGCATAAGATCATCCTGCCTCGGAGGGCAGTTGGGAGGAACGACAAAACTCGGTGCAACACCTGCTCCCGAGGCGGATACCCTCCTCGAGAACAGCACGAGAACCCCATCGCGACCGGCTTGTTGTTCGGTCAGACGGAATTGTCATTGTAAAACGCCCGTTTCGGCCCTGCAACTACGGACCTCCAGAACCACTCATTCTCGCGTTCCTCCCGTCGGGTCGAGAGGTCCGGCTGAGTGTTCTGAGGCCTGCGCACGCTCACGGCTTGCTGAGCAGTGCGATCACGATTCCGACCGTGGTGACCAGTCCCACCAACCCACACAATCCGCCGCCGATGACCCCGATCCAGGCGTGCACCTGCCCTTTGACTTGTGGTTCCGCTTTGGCCTTTTTCAGCCCCTTGATGCCTGCCACCACAGCCACGACGGGCAACGGCAGAAAGATGGGAATCAGACACGCCAACAGCGAAAACAAGCCGCAATAGTAGGCGATCAATGCCGGCGGGTTCTTGTACGGAATCAGGCCGCCGGTTGAATCCCCCTGGGACTCCCCTTTGGGCGTCAGCTTCTCGCCACAATGCCGACACACCTTGGCCGACTTCTTGATGCTCTCGCCACATACAGGACATGGCTGACGATCATCACTGTCTTCGATAGTGCTCATTGCCCGGATTCTCGCAAGGGGTGATTTGACCTCAAAGCGATTCTATTGAACCACGAATCGGCCGATCCCGCTACTCAAAAACGCGCGAGCACAAGGAATCGTTTGAATTCCGCCGGCCCGCACCGTTCCCAGGATCGGGGCAGAACACGAGTGGCATTCTTCGCCGCAGCGTGTCCCCCGGAATCGGAGCACTGGGTGTCACAATCAAAGCTAGGGACTCTCGATTCGCAGTCCGCACTGTCAAGGCCCCGCCGCTATCACTGGCGGGCGTGCTCACGCAGGAAACGGGCGAACGCCGCATCCGCCACCTGTGCCATCTCATCGAGGCGGAACCGAATCTGCTCGACCTCGGCCGAGACCGACAGGATCTCGCGGTCGCGTCCGAGGCTGGCAATCTTTCCCAACGCGAAGCGGCCAGCCGGTCCGAAAAACGAAACATCAACAGCGCTGCGTCGTTTGGTCTGGATCGTGACCCACGGCGACTCGCTCCCGTCGAGGTACACATGGACGACCTGCTTACCGGACCAGTCGAACCGTGCCTGGGGCTGCGCTTGCTCGAGCAGACTCGTCAGCTTTTCAAGAACTTCCAATTCCCAGTCGATGCGTTTGCCACTCGGGAATCCCTTGCGAGAGAGATGCCATTTCTTCCCCAGCACTTTCCACGGGGTGAGGTCTTCGAGATCGAGAGGCTGCGTCTCGTTCCGTTGTCGATAGGCCTGAACCGCCCGACGGATGAACGTTCGGAATTCGGGGGTATCGATTTCCTTCAGCCAGTGAACCGTGATCGTCACTTCCTGCCAGGGGCCTTTCAGGTTTTTCACACGCACCCGTTCGCCCCGACCATACACCGGCAGTTCATCCAGGTCATCGAGTGGCCGAATCGCCAACTGGCGGGACAAGGTTTCCTCGGAAAACGTATTCCGGCCGACTCGGAAGCGCAGCGTCAGCAGCCATTCATCGCCGGTGAGCGCATGCATGAACCAGGTGGTCGGGTTTCCGCTGCCGGTCAGTTCGACCACACTGCGGTCATTCCAGTCAATCGCGGCAAACCCCGACTCGGCTTCCAGCAACTCCACCACGAACTGCAGGGCGCCGCCTTCCCAGCGGCACGGTCGGCCATTGTGGCCCACCCGATCGGCGGTGTGCCACCGACGGCCGTCGACCTGCCAGGGCATTTGCGCTTCGGCTCCCAATCGCCGCAGATCGAGATCGCCGGCCTGCTTCTTCGCCACCGCCCGCGCGTCGAAGACTTCGACCTTTTCCCGCCGCCCCGTTTCTAAAACGGGTGCCAGCAACTCACCGGTATACGACCGCAAATTCGGGCATTCATCGACACCAGCCGGGACACCAGTGGTGCCCCCCCTGCGACTCGATGATTTGCGGGAGTAGGCCTGCGCTTGAGCCACGATGTCTTCCGGTGTCCCCGCCGCGACAATCCAGCCGCCGTGAACCCCGGCTTCAGGACCGAGATCAACGACCCAGTCGGCCGTCTTAATGACGTCGAGATTGTGCTCCACAACGACGACGGTATTGCCCAACTCCACCAGGCTGTGCAACACCTTCAGGAGTTTTCGAATGTCGTCGAAATGCAAACCGGTCGTCGGTTCATCGAGGATATACAACGTTTTCCCGGTCTGTGGCCGCGCTAGTTCAGCCGCCAGCTTGACCCGCTGCGCTTCACCCCCCGACAGCGTCGCGGCCGACTGCCCCAGCGTCAGGTAATCCAGTCCTACGGCACACAGAGTCGCCAGGATCGCACGGATCGCCGGAATGTTCTGAAACAGTTCATGGGCCTGGCCGATCGACATCTCGAGAACGTCGGCGATCGACTGTCCTTTGTACTTCACGGCCAGTGTCTCGGCATTGAAGCGTTTGCCATGACAGGCATCACATTCGACCCACACATCAGGCAGAAAGTGCATCTCAATACACTTCTGACCATTGCCCTCGCAAGCTTCACAGCGCCCCCCCGCGCGATTGAAGCTGAATCGCCCCGGGCGATAACCCCGAATCTTGGCTTCGGG
>JAFEBR010000717.1 GCA_018242565.1 Planctomycetota bacterium
CTATCGGCTGAACGCCGGGACGAGACTCTGACCGGAACTCCGTCTGGGCCGAATTTCGGGCCCGGGTTGTGTGCTCGATGCGCGCCCGATTCGATTCCTGATAGCATAAGCTGCGAACTCGTGGCGACTGGTTTGGTTCCCACGACTGCGCCCCCACCTCTGGCAGGACCCCATACCATGGAACGACAAGTCGCCCGTCCCCACCAACTCGATCTCGATTCGCCTGGTCGTCGCGATTATTGGGTGGCACTGGAGCACGACAGCATCTGGGGCGACCATTTGATTCCGCTGACCGTGTGGGTCGGCCCTGAGGCACAACCCCAGGCAGGGCTTGTCGCATTCGGTTCGAACCATGGCAATGAATATGAAGGCCCGGTCGTGCTGAAACACCTGCTGCGGGAAATTCGCCTGGACGATGTGCGTGGCCGAATTATTCTGATTCCCGTACTCAACCCCTCGGCGTTTCGTGCGGGCACGCGCGAGAGTACCCCCGATGACCGGGTGAATCTCAATCGGGCATTTGTCCCCGGCGCCGGCGAGCAACCCGCGCTCTCGGGGATCACGCATCGCATCGCGGCCTTTGTGCGACAATACCTCTGGCCCCGGGTGCATATCGTCATTGACCTGCACTCGGGCGGCAACGTGGCCCGATTTTCGCTGTGCGCAAATTACCACCCCGTTGACGATCCGGCGCTGGCGGCCAAAATCGAAGAAACCGCCCGCTGGTTCGGCACGCCCTCGCTGATGGTGTATCAGAATCTGACGGTGGGGTTGCTGCCGAGCGAAGCCGAGCGGCTCGGCAAGATTACCGTCGGCACGGAACTGGGCTGGGGCTCGGCAGTAAATCCCGAGGGGGTCAGGTATGGCCGACAGGGTGTGCTGGCCGCGCTGATCAACAATGGCCTGTTGCGCGGTTCGATTGCGCCAATCGGATTTCATGCGGCCGGAACCCAGCGCAAACTGGAGATGGTCGACCGCGAATGCTTTACCGTGGCTCCCTTTGACGGACACTTTGAGAGCGTCATCGACTGCGGCATGGCAGTCCGTCGGGGAGACATCGTCGGCTACCTGCACGACTTCGATCATATCGACATGGAACCGTGGCCGGCCCGAGCCGGAGTTGATGGCGTGGTGCTGGCTCAAGCCTGGGTGGCGCCAATTCCCAAAGGTCAGCACTGTGTGGTCGTCGGGAGAGTTCTGCCGTGAACCGAGCGGAGTGATTGCCCGGCCACGTTGGTTCGACCAGGCTTCTCTCTGGGAACCTCTCGCCCGCCACCTGGCCGCTTTCCAGGAGTGCAACCGCGCTGGTGGACGGCATGTGCGACGCGTCATGACGGGTCGGCATCAGGAATTTCGGCAGTACGACAAACTGACCGAGCCACCGGTCGCGAATCGCGGAGCTTGGAGCCTCAGGGGGTGAGTGGCCCGCGCCCTGGGACTGCATGATTCCAGCGTACCCGTGAAAATCGCGGCTACGGGGATGAATCGGTCATCGGACAGACTCCCGGGAAACGGATGCTGTTTTCAAATCGGGCGACGAGAGTGGCTGATCCCCCGCATACGGTCGGCGACATTTTCACCACGTCCTGGTCCTGGAGTTCGCGGAACAGCCAGGTCCGCGCGCAGGCCCACTCGCGGTCGACCGTTGCCATCGAAATCGGCAAAAACCTGGCCACTTCAACCAGCGAGAGCCCGGCGAATCAACGCGTTTGACGAACTCGGCCTTCGCGATAACTTCGAACAGCACTCGACGATGACCGGCGACGGCGAGTCTCTTGCAGCCTCGCACCTGATGGCCTAGTCTGCAGTTGGCGTCAGCCAGGTGAGGCGCCAATTTCTCCGGCCTCTGTCGGACAGAGTGCGAAGCGCCCCGGCGGCAAAGGGTAGCCCGCAAGCGACCGTAAACACCCCAGAATACAGGCATGACGCAGGCAGTTCGTCGATGGGTCAGGACATCAGCGTCAGCCACTTCAAATATCATGATTTCCAGCGTTTCGAGCGACTGCTCCAGCGAGAACTGGAACTCCTCAGGCTCTGGCTGCACGAAGGGCGATTCTCAACAAGACGCAGCATCGGTGGCCTGGAACTGGAAGCCTGGATCGTGGACGCCCAGGGACAACCGGTACCGTTGAACGAAGAACTGCTGGCCCGCGTCAACTCGCCCGCCGTCGTCCCGGAGTTGTCACGGTTCAACATCGAATTCAACGTCGATCCCCAACCTCTGGCTGGCCGCGGACTCGAGCGGCTGGAAACCGAACTGGGGCAGACCTGGGATCTGTGCCATCGAACTGCCGCGGAGTGGCAGGCGGGCGTCGTCGCAATTGGCACGCTGCCGACGGTCACCGAATCCCAGTTGTCGTTGCGAAACATGTCCGCGGCGTTGCGGTATCGAGCCTTAAACGAGCAGACTTTGCGCCTGCGCCAGGGACGACCGTTGCGTCTCGACATCACCGGACGCGAGCGACTGCAGACCGAACATCTGGATGTAATGCTCGAAGCGGGGACCACGTCGTTTCAACTGCACCTGCAGGTTCCTGTCGAATCGGCGGTCCGGTATTACAACGCTTCGCAGATCATCTCGGCCCCGCTGGTCGCCGTCGCGGCGAACTCGCCGTTTCTGTTCGGCAAGTGCCTGTGGGACGAGACACGAATTCCCCTGTTTGAACAGGCGGTCGATGTGGGGCAGGGGCGGTTCCCCCGAGTCACGTTCGGTTCGGGATACGCCGAACGCAGCCTGGAAGAATGCTTCGCCGAGAATCACGACCACTACCCCATCATGTTGCCCTGGGCCATGGAAGAAACGTCCGATCAACTCGCACATCTGAGATTACATAACGGAACGATCTGGCGGTGGAACCGGGCCCTCATCGGTTTTGACGCGCCAGGACAGCCACACCTGCGAATCGAACAACGGGTGCCGGCGGCGGGTCCGACAACGCTCGACATGGCCGCGAACATGGCGTTCTTCTACGGACTGGTGGAAGCACTCGCCACCACCCCCGTCCCGCCAGAAACCCGGCTGCCGTTCACCTCGGCCCGAGCCAACTTCTACCTCGCGGCCCGTTACGGACTGGAGGCAGAACTGGTCTGGCTGGATCGAGCGGCGACACCGATCCGTTCGCTGATTCTCGACGACCTGCTGCCGCTCGCTCGACAAGGCCTGGCCCAACTGACCGTGGCGGGTGATGTCGCCGAGCGCCTGCTGGGTGTCATCGCTGCCCGCGTGAATGCGGGACAGAACGGCGCCGTCTGGCAGCGACGATTCGTTACCCGGCATGGTTCTGACATGGCCCTGTTGACGCGCGAATATCGCATCCGACAACAGGCCGGGTCGCCTGTCCATACGTGGGATCTGTAGTGTCCTTCCGTCGCAACACCTGATTCGCAGCATGCTTCCACTGACCCTCCTCAACGAACTTCCCACCGGCTTTCTCGAGATCTCGGCCGCCGACTTATGGCGTATCGTACCGGGGCCCACGCTGGTACATCTGCCCGGACGTCGACCAGAACCGCTCTTCGTCTCGATCCTGCTGCATGGCAACGAAGATGTCGGCCTGCTGGCCGTGCAGAACCTGTTGAAGCAACTGGCGCGGCGTCCATTGCCGCGTGCCTTATCGATTTTTCTGGGGAACATCGACGCGGCGCGGGCGGGAGTACGTCGCTTGCCCGGGCAACCTGATTACAATCGAGTCTGGCCGGGCAGCGATGACGACGGGACCTCCGAACATGCGCTGATGCGGGCCGTGACGGCGGAAATGCAGGCACGGCGACCGTTTGCCAGCGTTGATCTGCATAACAACACGGGGCGAAATCCGTTTTATGCGTGTGTTAATCGCCTCGACTGGCCCGTGCTGCACCTGGCCGCGTTGTTCAGTCGAACCGTTGTCTATTTTCTCCGTCCGCATGGAGTGCAATCACAGGCGTTCGGCCCGTGGTGCCCGGCGGTCACCTGTGAATGCGGCAAAGTAGGGGACCCGGCCGGAGTCGCGCATACCACTGAGTTTTTAGACAGTTGCCTGCACCTGGCCGAGATTCCGAGCCACCCCATCGCCCCGGGCGACATCCATGTCTTCCACACGGTGGCGACCGTCAAGATTCCCCCTGATGTGACATTTGGGTTCGAAACCTCTGAGACGGATCTGACCTTTTCTGCCGGGCTGGAAGCGTTGAACTTCCAGGAACTGCCCGCGGGCACGCGACTGGCGGGCCGGCGCCCCGATTCCACAGCCCGTCTCGACGTGCGCGACGAAACCAACCAAGACGTCACAGCCCAGTTCCTGGAGTATGCCGAAACGGAGATACGCCTGCGCCGGGGCGTCATGCCTTCCATGCTGACCTGTAACGAACCGGTCATTCGGCAAGACTGCCTGGGTTACTTTATGGAACGATTCCCTCTGCCCGCGGGTCTCGGGGCTTCACCCGCTTCGCCCGAGTAATCGTCTGGCAAAAAAAGAACTGACCGGACGAACGCGCCGGTTCGTCCGGTCAGAACGGAGACGTTTCACGAGCCACGACGATTACTCTGCCGACTGATCAAGCAGCGTCATCACGAGCGACTGCTCCATTTCGCCCGGCTTGAAGCCGAAGGGGCCGCGGCCCCCTTTGTAGGCGACATGGCCGGCACGATCGATGACGTACAATCGGTCGGGCATGCCACTGTAGGCATGACCAACCCGATCGTTCACATCATCGACCAGCAAGGGCATCGACATGGCCAGGGATTGGCAGCATTTCTCGGCCACGTCCACCCGTTCGAGCAGATTCCTGGGCTGAATAAATGTCACCCCGACCCGATCATTGGAAGGCATGCGCCAGCCATCGGTCGGGTGAGCCTCACGCACGTAGATCGCCAGGAATTCCACCCGGTCGGCAAAACGGTTTTTCAGATCTTCGAGGACCCCAAACTGGGATCGAAAGGGGCCTCAGGTGAAGCTGCCAAAAATCAGGACCACCGGCCGATCGTTGCGGAACCGGGACAGTCGAATCTTCTGGGAATGGTCTTGCGTTTCGAGTTCGAAATCGGGTGCCGGGTCATCGATCGCCGGGCCGGCCCGCAACGAGCCGAGTTCACCGCTGAAGATCCCCTGCAGCAAAGTCGCGGTCGAAGGGCCTTCCTGACCCGGCTGAGGAGGTCCCGAGCTTTTGGGCGCGGGGGGAAAGAAACCCGAGCGCAGATCTTCGCGCGACAGGTAACCTTTTTCACCGGCCAGCGTCTGAAAGAACAGCTGCCATTCTTCGGCGGAAATCCGGCCATTGCTCGACTTGTCGATGCGACCGAACCATTGGCCCGCCTGCCCCTGCTGCCTGACAAACGGCGACATGTCAGACCAGTCGAAATCGAGCGCCGCCAGTTCGCCGTTGTGGTCACGGTCGAGTTGGCGAAACGACTCGGCCGGTCCGGAAAACTCCTCGGCGGAAATCACACCATTTCCGTCGCGATCATACCGCGCGGCCAGCCATTGCCATCCATAACGGCTCTTGCCAGGATGAAACCAGCCTTCGCCCGGACCCATCTGCGAACCACCGATGACAGCCGTCAGCATCTGCACGGCTTCGATGTCGGC
>JAFEBR010000718.1 GCA_018242565.1 Planctomycetota bacterium
GCTGTTCTCCGCTAGGCAGCGACGGAATGGCAAACGTTCCAATCGTGGCACTCCCCAGCAGGCACAGAAACCCACGGCGGGAGACCGTCGGATCAGGGACCTGATCAAAATCATTTGGCATTGTGCTCGATCACTTCGATGGTGGAAACGGAAGTCATGTGTTCTGATAATACCCGGTCCGCCACTCCACGTTTCAGAAAATCGCCGCGGGCTCAACTTCCTTTCCGAGTTTCGCCGCCGTGTGCTTCTTTGTTGGTTCCTGAAATCCGCATGGAATCTCGATTCGCTGCGTTCGGCGATGGGGATTGATCGATCGGCAGCGTGGACGAGAAGCGGCCAGCCGTTGCCCCGGTAACAGTTCTCCACTGACCAGCATTTTTCCGATGCCGTCACAGGCCGTATGGGAAACAGACATTGAGATCGGGCTGCGGAACGGAATGCGGTCAATTTGAGCAGTTAAACACAAAATTGCAAAAACTCAATTGTGTTTATTTGTGATTAATTTAAACTCAATTGATTCTTGCGTTGAGGTCTTGTGCTGCGACCCGTCGCAGTGGTGAACGTGGGGCATTTTGAAAAATTTAAACCAGAAGACGAGGCAAGTCCATGTCGGCGATCAGCGTCGTTCACGTTCTCAGAGCAAGTCTTACGGCGATCGCGGTGTTGTCGGCCATCCCCGCTGTGGCTGGTGAACCGGTCGTGTTATCAGAGGCCCATGCAGCGGCTGTGAATCGTCCGAGACGCATCTATGTCAATAACGATTCGGGGTTACCTATCGAGTTCGGCATCGATGTCAAAGACTGGATCACTTTTCAATTCGACCTTTTCGACGAACCCGGAATGCAGGTTGACACGATCGCCTGGTGTTTGGATGAAGGGAATCTGGCCGCTTACCCCAGCCAAGTCATTCCCGTCTTGAAATATCCCGGGCTGCAAAAATGGCTGAGTCAGGGAATCGATATCGTGCGGGTGGCCGTGGATGAAACGCACAAGCGAAAAAAAGAAGCGTTTTACGTCTATCGAGTGAATGGCGTGGACTGGGACGAGGGGCAGTCGTGGTATCTGTCTCCCTTAAAGAAAGAGCATCCCGAATGGCTCACGGGGTTCACCTGGAACTTCGCGATTCCGGAAGTGCGGACCCATAAGCTGGCCATCTTGCGTGAACTCGCCGAGAACTACGATTTTGATGGCATCGAGCTGGATTTCAGCCGCAGGCCCCCGCATCTGCCGGTTGGCCGGCAGTGGGAGCACCGCGAGGCACTGACCGATTTCATGCGGCAAGTGCGGCGCATGTTTCAGGAAGTGGCTCAAAAACGGGGTCGGCCCTTGCTGCTCGCCGCGCATTTACAGGAGTCTGTCGCCGGCAGCCACTACGACGGCATGGATGTGGAAACGTGGGCTCGAGAAAATCTGCTCGACATTATCGGCATGGGTGGCCGCTCGTTGGACGTGGATATCGCCGCTTATCGAAAAGCGATCGGAAATCGCCACATCAAACTGATGCCCTCGTTGGACGACTTCCACACGACGGACGGCTATTACCACGAGGGGATCGAGTTCTGGCGGGGGTTGTATGGTAACTGGTGGCGGCAGGGAATTGATGGGGCGCAGACTTGTAACTTCTTCACGGCGAGTGAACGGGGGCGCCGGTTGTTCCCGCAGCATCCCGAAGCGGTGACCCCTGCCGGTCAGCAGCAGGCCTTTCGAGAAATTGGCGAACTGAAAACGTTGGCGTTCAAGGACGCAGTCTACGTGCTGCAACGCCGGTTCGGTCGCGAATTCGGTACGGATTGGGGGGATTTCTGGTACAGAAACGCCCAGGGGCCACTGCCGGTGACCTTGTCTGCGGAAGGGGTGCCGACTCTCCTGCCGATCTGCATCGAAGACGATTTGAGTGCCAACGCGGCTCGGATCGAGGGGGTCAACCTGCGAATTCTGTTGTCGGGGGCCACCGCCGAAGATGTCATCGAAGCCAAGTTGAATGGCGTACTGCTCGAGGCCCCGACCGTTGGAGCCGAGGACTGGAAGACTTTCACTTTGAAACCAGTGCAGTTCGCCGTTGGGACGAATCTGATCGGAATTCGCTGGGCGAAACGGAGCGCCGAAAATACGCAGCCTGTCGTCGTCGAGAAGGTCGAGGTCTCGGTGAATTACGTGAATTAATGGCACGCGCGACCGAGTGCGCTCTTTCCCACTGCGAATCGGGGCGGGTCGTGAAATCCAGGCTCGGGTCCCTTTCCAAAACCAGATCACCGTGCGACGATAGGTCACATCTGTTCACAATCTGCAGACGCGCGACACGCTGTGCGCGTGGGGCACGGACTGGCAGGGAGAGAATCTTCCGACCGATGCGGAGCAGAAAATGCAGACAGTTGTCGTAGTGATCGTCGCCGAAGAGGGCTGCCTCTGCGGAGAATCATTCAGCGAGGATGAGGCCCTGACGCTTGTCGCCGTGGCTTCCGAAGACCCCGCGTGCTGGGACGATGTGGTCGCCTGTTGGCCGCGCTATCGCACTCCGCCGGTGCCTGAATTCGCCGACAGTCTGGCGCTCGAACGTGTCGACTTTGTCACCGCCCGCGCCACACTAGACCGGCACGAGTCCTGGGTGGTGATCGATCTGGTTCACAAACGCATCAGCACCGGCCCCGGCATGATACCGATCGGCCGTGACCAGGGATTTGCCATGGTGGTTGACGAATCGGGTGAGCAGCATTGTCCGCTCTCCGTGCACCTGCCGCCGTGGTGGGAGCTGTTCGAACAGACCGATCCCAGTGCCGTGGACCGCGTCCGTGAAACACCGCTGGCTGTCCGTCGAGTCAATCGCGAGGTGTTGTTCGGCGCCCCCCTGATCGCCGATCTGGCGCGGCGAATTCTGGATATCGCCGAGTCCGCCGAGTGGCCAGCCAGCGCGGCGAGCGAGCCAGCCGGGGTGCCACACGAATTCACCGTACGCGTGCATCGCGACTGGCTCATGACACCGCGCCCGGAACTGGCTGGTCTGATGCCGCGGCAGATGCTGCATGGCGCCGTCCGCTGGCTTGACCTCGTTGTCTGGGGACAGCGGTTGCGGTTCGACGATGGATTGGAAATTGTCGCGCTCCCCACCAGCGTTTCGGGCTACGACGAGGCGCCGCTGGGCCGCGAAGAAGTGGTGATGTATTTCGACCTGTGCCGTGAGCTGATTGACTCCGGCTGGAAGTGGTGCGTCGAGCAGGGAGTCGCAGCTCAACACATTTCGGGCCGCCCGTGGCGTGAGCACGAGCTGGTGGCCTTTCTCACGGCGGTGCAGGAGGAGTGGCTCACGAGTCCATTCGAAGGGGGGTCTTCGCCGCAGTTCATCATCGAATGCAGCCGTCGCCGCGTACCGCGCGGCGCGGGTGTGGCCATAGCCGGAATGACCGAGCGTGAGGCCGAGTCGCACGTGATCGACTGTGATTGTCCCCTGTGCCACATGATGGCGGACGGCATGTTCGGAACGGCGTTCGTCGGTATCGACGGGCACCACCTCGAACTGGACGACGAGTTTGCCTTTTCGTTGTGCGAGACGCGCGAAGAATGGGAGCAAGAGCAGCGAGAGTTCGCCCAGATGTCCGCCGACATCGATCGCAAACAAGCCGAGCGTGCCGCTCGCGGCGAGACGGAACCGGATCCGTTCGCGTCGGCATGGTCAGGGCCGAACTCCGATGAACCTTTGCCGGGTGATCCCCAGGGACATTTCCAGCTCGCTTTCCTGCTGACCGAAGTGGTCGGGATCCTCCAGGCCGCGGGGGCCGCGCGTGCCGATCTGCAAGAATTGAATGAATGTTTCAGCGCTTACCGCAGTTGCGAACGAGCGGAGTTGCCCGCGTGCGGCCAGCAACTCGCTGTACAGTTAGAGACCCTCGCACAGCGCTATCCCGAACTCGTTTCACGAGTCGCCGACCTGCAAAGCCGGATTGACGAACGGATCCGCTCGGCGGCCGATGACAACGACCTGCCGTTCTGAGGGAGCGACGGCGACCGCCGTGAGCGCTGGTGACTGGCTCACGTACGCAGGCCTGTTCACTGCACTCGCGATTCATGGAATCGCCGCCCGGGACATCGTCGGTCCATGCGTGAGCATCTTTCCCAGGTTCGAGTCGAAAATGCATGATAAATCATGGCGACCAGTGGGTAGGCACGAGCGCGGCCCGGTTGAGTTGATCGACGAAGAAAACCGTAGCTGAGTGGAAACGGCTCGGTCTGTTGACAAACCTGATCGGCGAAATCGACCGACTTCTGGTCGACGACGAGCTTTTCGAGCGCGAATGCAGTGACTCAGGCCCGCGGATTAGAAAGGAGAAAGTGGAGAGTAGACCAAGGAGAGGGGGGCCAAGTAGCCGTCGAACGCAGCTTTCGTCGTTCTACTCTCTACTTTCTCCCCTCTCCTCTCTATTCGCCGCAGGCGAATCGGGATGACAAGACACGGTTAGCACTTTTTCTGACTGGGCCGAGCGACTGGGGGCGGTCCAACTTGGCATGCTGTTTGACGTAACCCTATCGCGCATTGGATTTTGACGTCGCACCTTGATCGTCCGGTGACGGACGACTCGGCGAGATGTAAACTCTTTCTGCATGTCCGATGTCACCCGTCTCATCGAATCGGCCCAGAACGGCGACCGCCAGGCCGCCGCCGAGTTGCTGCCTCGTGTTTACGACGAATTGAGGAAATTGGCCGCGGCCAAGATGGCCGCTGAAGTGCCCGAGCACACGCTGAGCGCCACGGCCCTCGTTCACGAGGCATATCTGCGGCTGGTCGGCGATCAGAAGTTTGAAGGGCGCGGCCACTTCTTCGCGGCTGCCGCCGAAGCGATGCGGCGGATTCTCGTGAACCATGCCCGGGATCGCAACCGGCAGAAACGAGCCGGTACCCGGAAGCGAGTCGAGTTGCTGGATCAGGCCGATTCTCTGGCCGACGACCCCGATCTCATCTTGTCGCTCGACGAACTGCTGACCCAGCTCGCGGCCGAAGATGCCATCGCGGCGCGGGTCGCTCAACTCCGGCTGTTCGGGGGGCTCTCGGTCGAGGAAGCGGGCGCTGTTTTGGGCCTGTCGCGCCCGGTGGCGTTTCGCAACTGGAAGTACGCCCGCGCCTGGCTGCGCGAGGCACTGGGAAAAAATTGAAAAATCATGCGAATTTTCTGAGACGGTTTGGCCCTGAACGGGGCATTGCTATCAGAGCCCATTCCTGGGGCAGACAAACGACACTCCTTTTCCCAAGATCATCATGGCTGTCGATCCGGCCCGCGCAAAAACGCTGTTCCTGAATGCCTCCGACCTGGCCAACCCGGCCGAGCAGGCCGCGTACCTGGACCGCGAGTGCGCCGGCAACCCGGAACTCCGGGCCCGAGTCGCCGCCCTGCTGCAGGCCCACGCCGAGGCACCCAGTGACCGCGACCGGTCCGGCAGCCACTTTGAAGCAACGCTGATTTCCGGCGCCCCCCAACGGCAGTCGGCGGCTGCGGGGGATCACGATCCCGATCCGGCCGTTTCGCAGACTTCCCAGGCGTCTGAACTCAAACCCACCGCCGCATACGCTCCCCAGGTCGAGCCCGAACTGGTGATCGCCGGACGTTACACCCTGCTGCAGAAGATCGGCGAAGGAGGGATGGGGGAAGTCTGGGTCGCGAAGCAGACGGAACCGGTCAAACGCAAAGTCGCTTTGAAACTCATCAAGACGGGGATGGACTCAAAATCCGTGCTCCAGCGATTTGAGCAGGAGCGACAGGCCCTGGCGATGATGGACCATCCCCATATCGCGAAAGTGCTTGACGCCGGACTCACGCCGACCGGCCAGCCGTTTTTCGTCATGGAACTGGTCAACGGCCTGCCGCTCAACAAGTTCTGCGACGAACTGAAGCTCTCACCCAGAGAACGCCTCGAACTCTTTGTGCCGATCTGTCAGGCGGTCCAGCACGCCCATCAGAAGGGGGTCGTGCATCGCGATCTCAAGCCGGCCAACATCCTGGTGACGATGATCGATTCCCGGCCGGTCCCCAAAGTGATTGATTTCGGCGTGGCCAAGGCAACCGCCGACAAACTCACCGATGAGACGCTGTCGACGCAGTTCGGTGCCGTCGTGGGGACGCTGGAATACATGTCTCCCGAGCAAGCCGGTTTCTCGGGCGAAAACGTGGACACACGGGCCGACATTTATTCGCTGGGAGTCATTCTCTACGAATTACTGACCGGCTTGCGCCCCATCGATGCCGGGCGGCTGAAGAAGGCCGCCTTCACCGAAATGATCCGCATCATTCAGGAAGACGAACCGCCGAAACCCAGCACGCGCCTCTCGACCGACGCGTTGCTCCCCTCTCTGGCAGCGACGCGGCAAACCGAGCCGAAAAGGTTGATCGCCCTGTTGCGTGGCGAACTGGATTGGGTCGTGATGAAGTGCCTCGAGAAACAGCGCGATCAGCGTTACGAAACGGCGAACGGTCTGGCGCGTGACATCCAGCGCTACCTGGCGGACGAAATCGTCGAAGCCCGCCCCCCCGGCGCGGCGTACCGGTTGCAGAAGCTGATCCGCCGGCACAAGGGACAGGCGCTGGCGGCGGGGTTGGTGCTCCTGACTCTCTGCGTCGGCGTGATGGGGACGACGATCGGCCTGTTTCGTGCGGAACAACTGCGCCGCATTGCCGTCGCGGCCCAGGGGGCCGAACGTCAGCGGGCCGATAGCGAACGGCAGGCCCGGGCCGATGCCGACGCCGCCCGGTTGCGGGCCGAAGAACACGAGCGGCTGGCCCGCCGACGGTTATACAACGGCCAGGTGGCCCTGGCCGCCCAGGCCATCCAGAACAGACAACCGACTCGGGCTCTCGATTTCCTCGAGACTCTGCGACCAGGTCCCGGAGAAGATGATCTCCGCGGGTTTGACTGGCACCACCTCTGGCATCTCCTCACCCGCGACCGCACCCACATTCTGGCGGGGCACCAGGGGGGATCGGTGCGCGTCTCAGTCACTCCGGACGGCAAGACGGTGGCCACCGCCGACGGGGCCGGCATGGTCCGCCTCTGGGATGCCGAAACGGGGCGCCTGATCCGATCGTGGAGTGCCGGCCCGGCACGGGTGCTGTGTCATGCCTTTTCAGCGAATGGCCTGCAACTGGCCTGTGGTGACAGCGCGGGGAAGTTGACGGTCTGGGACGTCGCTTCGCAATCACAGATCGGTAGCGCCACGCTGGGATCAGCCTGTGTCTCTGTGGCCTGGCTTCCCGGCCGCGAACTGTTTCTCGCGGCGTGCGGGGACCTGAACGTTCAGTTTCTCGACGCGGACGGAAACCTGCAACCGTTCGTCAAAGTTCACGCCAACCGCGCGATCGACCGCCTGCTGGTCAGCGACGACGGTAAGTTCCTGCTGACCATACACAATTACGGCGGTGCCGTACTCTTCGATCTCTCGGCCACACCACCGCGAACCGTCCGCACGTTGTCGGAAGGCTTCGGAGGCTGTTTCTCTCCCGATGGGACATCGCTGGCGGCGGCTGGCCACAACAGGGTTGTCATCTACGATCTTACAACCGGAAACGAATCGGCCCGTTTGACCGGTCAGCACGGCAAGATCCCGGGTGTGGCCTTTTCGCCAGACGGCAGCCAGTTGTTATCGGCCTGCCTTGAAGATCGCTCCATCTTCCTCTGGGATCTGGCGCAATTCGCGATCGTGGGGCAATGGGCCGCCCGCGATCGGATCACCGACGTACGATTCGTCCGGCGTGGGCGCGGGTGGGCCGTCACCGGCGAAGGTGCGGGTGTCGAGTTGTGGCAGCCAGATTTCTCCAGGGATGAGAATCCGTCCGATGTGAATGTCAGCAGCCCTGCGCTGATCGCTCCGGACGGAGTCACCCTCTGGCTCAGTGGTCCCACGGAATTGCGTCGGTGGAACATGACAGCCAGAAATTACCTGGCTCCACTGCCGCCGATCGACGCGCTCACCGGCTGCTCGCGCGATGGCTCGTGCGCCATCTCAGTGGTCCCGCCCGGGCATGCGCTGGGATTTTCCGATTCGGAGACCGGCGGGTTCGGCGAAGTGACCGTCTGGGATTTTGCTGCAGGCCGTCGCCGCTTCGTCTTACCGATGCACGCGAAGGCCCGGGGAATGGCGCTTCTCGCTCCCAACGGCAAGTGGGTGTGCGCCGGCAATGACCGCACCTCCGCCCGTTGGTGGGACATTTCGGGGCCTCAACCTGGGACTCCCGTCGAGTTAGGTAGTAGTCTGGGATGCCTGGGTGTCTCGCCCGATTCGGCGACACTCGCCGTAGGAGAAGAGAACGGTTCCCTTCAACTCTGGGACGTCGCCACGCGGACAACGCGGGGCCGAGTCCAGCATGGCCCCGCCTCACTGTCGTGCATCGCCTTCTCACCCGATGGAGACCGACTCATGACCGCCGACGAATATGGAACGATCCGCTACTGGGACGCACAATCGCTCGCGCCCCTCGGGAAGGTGCTGGGGAGTGTCGAAGTCGTGTCGATGGTTTTCTTCCCCGACGGCCAGTCGCTGGCCTGCGGCCGGCATGACGGGACCATTCAGATCGTCGACGCGATCACACTTCAGGAACGAATTACGTGGAAAGCCCACGGCCGATTCGTGACCTCGCTGGCCGTGACCCCCGACGGAGGTACCCTGGTGTCCGGCACGCTCATGGGACCCATGCGAATCTGGCGCACCGAGCCGCCACCAATCGCCGGCCGTTAAGGACCGCAAAAGGTGTCAGGAACCATTGTTAGGCTCGAAGGAACGGCAGAGCCTGTCAATATTTGCGCCACGCAATTGCAAAATTCATTGCGGGTCGTTTGAATCCGACACCGCCACCAATTTGACTCGGACTGAGATTCGCGGCAACAATACAACTGCGTTGCATCCCCGCAGTGGCCGGCCATCCGAGCCAAACGAAATCAGATCACGGAGTCAACGCATGACGGATGACAACTGGGTCATGACGGAGCGCTGCTGGATCAGGGAGGTCCTTCCCTACCGTGCGTTGATGTATCTTCAGCAGACCCAGCCGGAAAGCACGCGAAAATTCAGACTGTACTCCGTCGCCTGCTGTCGCCGCGTGTGGAAATGGCTGGATCGTGAGCCGATCCGTGATGCGGTCGAGGTCGCTGAACGCTTTGCCGACGGACTCGCGTCGGTCGCTGAATTGTGTGAATCGCGACGTCGGGCGGACGATCTGGCAAAATCATTGCACGCCTACGAGACGACGAAGCATCTCCTATATGGCGCGGCCACGGCGGCCGCGGCAGAGTCAGCCATCGAAGGCGCCAAAAACATTGGCGGGCTGATCCTTCAGGCGGGTGGAAGCACCGACGCTTCCTGGAAATCCCAAGCCATGCAGGTGGTGTTGATTCACGACATTTTTGGAAACCCATTCCAGCCTGTCGCCTGCGATTCCCGCTGGTTGTCCGAATCCGTCGTGACACTGGCACAGGAGATTTATCACAAGCGCGAGTTTGACCGACTGCCAGCCCTGGCAGATCGGCTTGATGACGCAGGGTGCGCCAACAGCCAGGTGATCGAACATCTCCGGCAGCCTGGTCCGCATGTACGAGGCTGCTGGATCGTGGATCTGCTGCTGGGACAAAGCAACAATGCCGCGCAATGAATCGAGAACATTGACCGCCAGTCGACAATCAACTCAAGACTGAGTGACGAACGTCACCGGTCGGCCGCTCCCAAGTCGCGGAAGGTGATCACCGTTGCAACCGAACCAAGTCCTTGGGCAGCGCACCCCGCTATGGCTGTCCATCGCCAGTTCTGGATCAGCAGGAATTTACGTCTCAAAGCCAGTTCCAAGAGCGGAAAGCATTCCTGCACCGAACCGCGGGCAATGCCAAAGAAGTTCTTGCGGTCGGGTTGGGTGAACCGGCGGTTGCCTTCGGTCCCGGCGCGCCGGGATTCGCGGTAACGACAGCGCGGCTTGGTTGAGTTGGTCGACGAGAAAACCGTAGCTGCGTGGAAACGGCTCGGTCTGTTGACAAACCTGATCGGCGAAATCGACCGACTTCTGGTAGACGACGAGCTTTTCGAACGCGAATGCCGTGACTCAGGCCCGCGGTTCAGAGAGTAGAAAGCTGAAAGGAGACCGAGGAGAGGTGGAGAAAGGGGGGAGCGAAAACCGCTTTTTTCTACTCTCGACTTTCTCCCCTCTCCTCTCTATTCGCCGCAGGCGAATCGGGGCGGCAAGATTTGAGCCGCTTGGCTCATCCCGGAGTTGGGGTATCAGGTCCGGGGCTTGGGAATCGACCGCTGTCCTGTCAGTCCAGCCTGCGAATGATCGCGGCTTTTTGTGGGTGGCCAGGCTACTTGGTGAGGATCAGCTTGCCGTTGCGGGTCACGGTCAGGCGGTAGGCGGCCCCTTCGTGCAGAATGATCAATTCGCGTTGCCCCTGCAGCAGGTCTTCGGAGCGGACCAGCCGGGGTTGGGCCGGCGGCAGACTGGCGTCTGGCCGGGCGGGGGGAACGGAATCGGGCATGTGACGCACCTCGGTGGGAACGCAGAAGAAACTCGACCTCCATTGATATTGAGATTCAGTCGCACTTTCAATCGGGTTGGGGCTTAAAACTCGGTTTCGGCGGAAAAACCACAAATACAGGTCATTTTTTGAATTTTCCTGGAATTCCGTTGACAGGCCCGAGTCACCGGACTACCATTGTGCGTATTGAGATTAAATCTCAATACTAGCCAGCCAGCCCGGTCAGGTGACCGATTGCCAGCCAGCTTGGTGTCTGTTGTGTGCACCTGTGGGGTGCCCCGGATACCGCTACGGTCTTACGACCGGCAATCTGCTGACTTGAGGAGATTTTCATGCCCAAGCTTCGTCGCGGTTTCACCCTCATCGAACTGTTGGTCGTCATCGCCATCATTGCGATTCTGACAGGATTGCTGCTCCCCGCAGTCCAGAGCGCCCGCGAGGCGGCTCGCCGGACGCAGTGTCGCAACAATCTCAAACAGATCGGTCTGGCACTGCACAACTATCAGTCCGCAAACCTGTTTTTCCCCCCCAGCTTCTGCATCGGCCAGGGGGATGGTGGCAAATGGTCCCCCATGGCCCGCCTGCTCCCCTATGTTGATCAGGCCAACGTCTATGCGATCGCCGACCTGAACATCGGCTACAGCACCGGCGTCAATGCCACTAATGGCGTCACCGAACTCAACTTGCCCCTGAATCGTTGCCCCAGCGAAACAAATACCGACACCCGGCCGGGGACCCCTGGTTACGCGACCCCGAATTATGCGTTCAATGGCGGAAGCTGGAAGATCTTCACCCACAATCCGGTTTTGACCAGCGGCGGAATTCCGGGCGACGGCGCCTTCGCTCCCAACAGCCGGTTCGGTCCCCAGAGTTTCAGTGACGGCATGAGCAACACTCTCTGCTTCTCGGAAGTCAAAGCCTTCACCCCTAACGTCGGCAATGGGCTGGAAGGGACGGACGTGCCCCCCACCGATCTTTCGAGTTTCACGGCCGGTAAGTTCTCAACCACCGGGCACACCGAGTGGGTGGATGGCAAGATCCACGAAACGGGATTCACCACGGCGTTCTCCCCCAACGCTCAGACTCTCATCGGTGGTGTGGGCGCCCCGACCGGCGTGCCCATCGTCGGTGACTTCATTTCGTGCCGGGAAGGGGGCGCGAAATGTGCCGGACTCCCCGTCTACGCGGCGGTTACGGCTCGCAGCTTCCACGCTGGTCTCGTCAATATTCTGCTGATGGATGGCTCGGTCCGCTCCGCCAGCGATTCCATCGACCTGGGGGTCTGGCGCCGCCTGGGCAGTCGAAACGATGGTCGGCCCGTAGGCGAATACTAATCGCGTCGACCCGTCGATTGCCGTGTCGTGCAGGAGACAAATGTTGTCCCCCCTGCGCCTCAGCCCGGCAGGCCCGGCAATCGACGCCGCTTGAAGGGCACCGTGAGCCGAGTGCCGATTGTCCCGCCCAGGTCTTTGCTGCCGACCTGGGCGGGCTTGTTTCTGGAGTGTGTGCTACACACCCGCCGATATCACCGAAGCGGCGATCTGGCCGGTGGGGGGGGCCATCGCGGCCAGTCGGGCCCGAAAACCCAGGTGTCGCAGACGAGTCCATTCGACCAGTGGGCGCCAGACCATCCCGGTCAACCGGTGTCGAATCAGAAAATGCCACATCCGGTTCGACCGCTTATACAGCAGCGCCATCGCCAGGTAAGGCACAACCGCCGAGACATCGGCGGGTCGCCGGCGCCAGATCGAATCCAGTGAGAACAGCCGCTGGTAGCACCATTCGTAGCCTTCCGCCAGTTGTTCGATACTCATTCGTCTGGGACGGAACACCACGTGCGACGTGTCGTACAGCGACCAGTCGGTGTGCAGCATTCGTTGTTCCCGTTCCATCTGGGCAAACAGTGGCGTGCCAGGGTACGGAGTCAGAATATGAAACGTGGCGCACTCCAGCCGGTTCTCTTCGATCCACTGCACCGTGCGGGCAAACACGTCGGGCCCGTCATGATCAAATCCGAGTACAAAGCTGCCATTCACCTGAATGCCGTTGTCGTGCAGAATGGCGACACGCCGGGCGTAATCGTCGGGCCGAGGACTCACCTTATGTGACTCGGCGATATTGTCGGGGTCAAGTGATTCAAAACCGACGAAGACCCCGGTGCAGCCTGCCAGCGCCATCTCGCGGACGAGTTCCGGTCGGTCGGTGACGTCGATCGACACCGCCGCGCTCCAGATCTTCTGCAACGGGCGCAGCGCCCGGCACAACGCCAGCAGATACTCGGGCTTCGAGCCGAGGTTGTTGTCGACGAACACGCCGTAAGGCTGATCATCGGCGGCGAATTCGCGGGCGATCTGGTCGGGGTCTTTCATCTGATAGGGCATCTGCAGGCCGTCGGTTGACAGGTAGCAGAAGCCGCAGCGACTGTGACAGCCCCGGGTGGCAATCAGGCTCGACGTGGTTAAAAACTGCCCGCGGGGCAGCAGATCACGGCGGGGGGGCGGGTCGTCTCGATAGGGAACCCGATAGCTCCCCGTATAACGTGGCTGCAACTGGCCAGCCGCCACGTCGTTGAGGATCTGTCCCCACAGTTGCACTCCCTCACCCAGGGCCAGCGCGTCGGCGTGCGGAGCGCATTCCTCGGGGCACGACAGCACGTGCAGGCCCCCCATCACGACCTTGGCACCCCGCTCGCGATACCAGCGGGCCAGTTGAAAAGCCCGCTCGGCGAACGTCAGATGTACGGTGATCCCCACGACCTGTGGAAACGGTTGCCACGGCGGCGGACCCTGCAGCAGGTTCTCATCCCAGTAGGCGAGTGTCCAGTCGGCGGGCGTCGTCGCGGCGATACTCGTCAAAGCCAGCGTCGGGGTCAGCACGTGCTTGCCAAAACTGGCATGCGGATCCTTGGCGTAAAACGGATTGAGCAGCAACGCATGCCGCGGTGTGACCGGCTGAGGTGGAATCTGGTCATCGAGCCGAGGTGCCACACGCATCGCCTGGGGAATCCATCGCTTCATCGCGTCCTCGTTTCGGAATCGACTCGTTGGAACAGCGACGTCGGAATCGACATCGCCAGCGCGCCAGTCGCTGGCGGTTGCCAGGGTGACTGCCACGCTCGGACGACTTTGTAATACAAAGTGTGTCACGCGCTGTCAAGCCGTCGATTTGAAATCGCCCCCCCATGTGGCTCCGCCAACAAGTGATGGTCAGCAGCCGGCGCGACACCCAGAAACGGACGCGCACCCTCTGCGGATTATTCGATGCGTTTGATCGACACAGTCCCTGCCCGGCTGATGGCATCCAGGCCGGGAGAACGGTCGGCCCCCGACAATGTCGCATCCAGACGCTCAATCACCTTCAGAAACCGCAGTGGGTCAGGTTCACCCTTCGTCAGGAAACCTCGCCAGTTGCGCCGCGAGCGGTCCCCCACGCTGCTGGTCGTGAGCGTCATATCCGAAAACTGATCCTGCCCGATGTTCGTGCGGGCCGTGCCGCAGTTGGTAAACGCGCTGAGTGGTACACCTGCCAGTAACTCCGCAGGCAGCGAGATTTCCACCCGTCCCGATTCCGAGACCAGCCGATGGGCCCGCGGGGCCAACGGCTGGGTGAGCGTCAGCGTCGTATCGCCAAATTCGTTGCGGACATCAATTTGCCCGCCGACTCCTGCCAGTTTCAGATCGACGCGCCCGAACCAGGCCGTCAGGTCGCCCTTGATATTCTCGCACGTCAGCACCCGGGCCGCCGGGGTATACGAGGTGCGCAGGTTGTCGGCATGACGCGTTCCCGTGTTGGCCTGCTCGGTCGTGCTGCTGATCGTCACGTGGCCCACAACCGTGTCGATTTCGTCCAGAGGCACGTTGTCGGCCGTGAGATCACCATGCAGGTCGCGTATCGAAAATCGACCGTTGTAATCAATCGTCTGGGAACCGTCGGATGTCAAAATCAGGGCCCCCCGCAGGCTCGATACGTCGACCTGGCCGCGACAGCCTCGCAACGCCACCGCCGTGCAGGGGGGCACGTACACCGTTAAAGTCGCATGCCGAACCAGGTCGCTGCCAAAATGTCCGTCGCCTCCTTCCGAATCGACCCGCACCGAGACATACCGATTGCCCTGCTGCGGCGCCAGGCCCGACACTTCGAGCAAATCAAACTCACGCCCTTGAAATGCCCGATACGGTCGGCGACTGTCGCTGATTTCCGCCACCAGGCGAGCCCGTTGTGCACGCTGGGCGGCGTTCAATTTCTGTCCGTCAGGACTGGCCAGATACTTCGCTTCTTCACGTGCCTGTTCTTCGGCCGTACGTCCGACAATCTCGGTGTTCGGCCCGTGCCGATGGACGAGTTGAATTCCCTTGAGTTCGTCATCCACCGCCGTCTCGCCCGAAGCCAGTACCGATTTCTCAAGTACGCACTTGATCTGCGGGCCGTCCCAGCCTTCCACGGTGACACGGTCGGCGTTGATCACCAGCAGTTTCTGCGGACCGAAATCGAACAGCGTCGTTTCGGTCTGCGTATGGACCTTGTACGGGGAAATCAACAGCTTCTTCCGCTCGATTTCCAGCCGCAGTTGCTCGAGATCGTCGCGCAGGGCACCGATCCGTTCCCGTGCTTCCTGGGTCGAAAGTCCCTGGTTCAGCAGTTCTGACTGCAGGTTCCGCACTTCGTCGACCAGTCCGTCGTACCGTTTCTTGAGGTCGCTGGCGATGAACCAGACCCCGCCCGTCGTCGGCTTGAGAATCGACATTCCCGGAGGAGCCCGGCTGACGGGAGGCTCATCGGCCGTCGCGCGACCGGTGTTGAGCATCCACCCGGACAGGACCAGCATGACGGCGGCTCGCCAGAACGCCTGCAGGAAAGCCGGGCTCGGACATTGCGAATTTGTGAGTGACATTGTGACCTCCAGAGGGGGTTACCAGTGCGAGTAGTGATTCAACGTGACCGCAATATCGTGCGCAACTTCCTGGCGCTGCGCCCGTTCGGCCAGTTCCGATAACGTCTGGTCCAAGGCGTCCAGCGACTGCGACAACTCGGCCAATGCGGTGGCGGGGTCGTGCATCTCACTGATAATCCGAGGCGACGTGTGGCGCGACGAAAGGTCTGGGAGTTGCCCCCGGTCATTCGTGTGCGTTCCAGACCGGTGCGTAATGACCAGTACAGCGACGAGTGTGCACGCTGCCGTCACCACCCAGCCGGCCATCTGCCGAGTCCAGGGTTGGGCCACTGAGGCGAACGTCCGGTCTTGATCTGCGGTCTGCTCCCACGCCGTACGCCAGGCGGAAGGCAGGGGGGCGTGGGTGGCCCAATCCTGCTTGGTCCGTGACAGAGCGGCGGCGACTGCGGCACATCGCGGACAAGCCGCGGCATGCTCACGAGCCGACTGTTGCTCGGCCGGGCTTCCCAGTTCCAGTGCGGGTAAGAAGTCGTCGCAGGTCATTCCAGTGCACTCCGTAATTCAACCAGGGCGGCGTGCAGTCGGCTTTTCACGGTTCCCTCGGTCAGATTCATCGCTTCCGCCGTCTCGCGGATTGTCAGGCCCCCGGCGTAGTGCAGGGCCACCACTTCATGGACGCCAGGCGTCAGTTTCGCCACCGCCTGCTGCACCCGTTCTCGCATCTCGATGTGCAATACCTGATCGGAGGGGGCGACCACTCGCGGATCGGGAGATTCCGCAAACGACTCGTGACTCGGTCGCCGTTGCCGTGAGTCGAGAAAGGTGCGGTATCCAATCGTCAGCAACCAGGCTCGTGGGTTGTGCACTCGTGGAACACCGGGCAGCGCCCGCCACACGCGCAGCGCCGTCTCCTGAAACACATCGTCGGCGTCATGCGCATTGCGGCACAGTCGGCGCAGTAACGCGGCGAGCGCCGGTCCGTGCTCGTCGACGAGCTTCATATAGTGCTCCCGCAGCGAATCGTGCGACACCTGTACATCCCAGCCAAATCCGTAAACCGGTACCCCGCATCGTTTGTGCACCCCGGGCGACCACCCCGGGTTTCACTTGGCTCTTGTTCCAGTAAGACGGCGCGTTGCTGAAAACTGTTCGAAGAAAAATCGAAATTTTCCCGTTTTTCCGCCTGCGGGTCTGCGGTCGGTCAGGGACGAAAATCCCGGTGTCGGGGGGCTGTCTGAGGCTCGCGCTCATGGCGCAAGGCGATCGAGACCCCATATTGACGGCGAATGTGGGTGCGGAGCGCGCCACATACCAGTGGCCGCGGACAGAAATCGGCCGCGGGCGGAGCCACCAACCAGATGGTCCGGGCGGATCAGTTTTTCTTGCGGAACAGTTCGCGGAGTTTCCGAAACTCTTCAAACGTCAGGAAACCATCCTTGTCGGCGTCGAGCGTACCGAATGCCACCCCGACCATCGCCGGGTTCACCTTCAGGCGCGGATGCTCGGTCAGTCGGCGGACTTCCTCCAGCGACAATCGGTCATCGTCGTTGGCATCGAGCGACGAGAACTGCATCGCCTCGCGGTCCCCCGCCAGGGCCGGCTGTCCTGTGGCCGCAGCATCCAGCTGTGCTTCGTTGTTGCCCAGCGGGGTGTAGTATTCGATATAGCCCACCAGCATTTCGTCGTTCGTCTGTTCGCCCCAGCGCACGGCCGTTTTCGGGTTGGGGTTCGCCGGGTTCCCGGCGCTGTTGTCGAATGTGGCGTTGAATCTCAACACCGTCCCCTTCTTGAACGTGCGGGGTTCGGCGTAACGATAGAACAACTGCCAGTTGAAGTCATACCGCGGAATGTCCAGTAGTTTTTCCCGCGTTCCATCCGCGAAGACTGCCTCGTAATTGCACGACTTGCCTCGCAGATGCATGTGCGGCAGAAAACCGAGCACCGTCGCATCGGCGGGCAGGCGGACTTTCGCGGCGTCGGTGTACCCATCGGCTTCCGGGGGAATCTCGAACCAGGTGTTCA
>JAFEBR010000071.1 GCA_018242565.1 Planctomycetota bacterium
CTGGGGTTTGTGGCGGCTTCCAGCGATTGGAAGCCAACGGCTCAGGCAGCGCCCGTCCCGGCGAACGAGACCCCGGCACCTGCCGTTGCCGTATTGCCGCAGGCCGTGCCGCCTGTCGGCAACGGACCGTCGAATGCCACGTCCGGTCTCAGCCCGGCTGACCAGTTGGCGTTAGCCAGCCATAATCAGGCGGTTGCCACCGCCGCCGGGCAGTCTGGTAAAAAGCCCAACATCCTGATCATCTGGGGCGATGATATCGGCGTGCATAATATCAGCGCCTACAACCATGGCATCATGGGGTATCAGACCCCGAACATCGACCGGATTGCCCGGGAAGGGGCGTTGTTCACAGACGCCTACGGCGAACAATCGTGTACGGCCGGTCGGGCCGCGTTCATTCTCGGTCAGCATCCATTTCGCACAGGGTTGTTGACGATCGGTATGCCCGGCAGCGAGCACGGCATTCCCGATTTCGCGCCGACGATTGCCGACCTGCTGAAGAACCATGGCTACATGACCGCCCAGTACGGTAAGAACCATTTGGGTGATCGTGACAAACACTTGCCGACCGCCCACGGGTTCGATGAGTTTTTTGGCAACCTGTATCACTTGAACGCCGAAGAGGAACCGGAAACATACTATTACCCCAAAGATCCTGAATTCAAAAAGAAGTATGGTCCCCGCGGTGTGATCAAGTCGGTCGCCGGCGGCGAAATCAAGGATACGGGTTCACTGACCCGCAAGCGGATGGAAACCATCGATGAGGAGTTCCTGGCTTCCGGACTCGACTTCCTCGACCGGGCGAAAAAAGCCGATAAGCCCTTCTTTCTGTGGTTCAACAGTACCCGCATGCACGTCTGGACTCGCTTGAAGAAGGAAAGTGAAGGCAAGACGGGAATCGGTCTGTATCCGGATGGCATGGTGGAGCACGACGGCCACGTGGGGCAGTTGCTCAAGAAACTCGATGATCTGGGAGTCGCCGACAACACCATCGTGATGTACTCGACCGACAATGGGGCCGAGACCGCCTCGTGGCCGGATGGCGGCGTCACACCCTTCTACGGCGAGAAAGGCACGAACTGGGAAGGCGGACACCGCGTGCCGCTCGTCGTCCGTTGGCCAGGAGTCATCAAGCCGGGTTCAAAGATCAACGACGCCATTGCCCACAATGACTGGCTGCCCACCTTGCTGGCCGCCGCGGGAGAGCCCGATGTGAAAGAAAAGCTGCTCAAGGGGCACAAGGCCAATGGGAAAGAATGGAAAGTGAAGATTGACGGGTACAACTGGCTGCCCTTTCTGCAGGGGAAGGAACCGAAGAGTCCGCGAAATGAGTACTTCTACTTCGGTCAGGGGGGGGATTTGAATGCCATCCGCTACCGCGACTGGAAAGTGCATTTCGGTATCTTCGAAGGGAACATCGCCACCGGGATCCGAACGCAGCCCAACTGGCCGCTGATTATCAATCTGAAGGCAGACCCCTACGAATTCATGTGGAAGCATGGCGAGATGGGCTACTTGCGATGGTACGGTGATAACTTGTGGCTCTTCGTACCGGCCCAAGAAGTCATTCGCGGGTTCTTCGCCGATTACGACAAGTACCCCCGGCAGGAAGGGAGCAGCCTGAATGCCGCCGGGATCAACTACAACACCATCAAGATGGGCGAGTTGTTGAAAAAGCTGCAGACGCTGACGGCGCCTGGTAATTAGTTGCCGTCTGGCCGAAGATGATCGCTCCGCGCTCGCGCGGGGCGATTTTTTTGTATGGACAATCGGCGGGATGGCGAGGCCGACTCCCAGTTCTTTCGGTGGAGCGAGCGTGTCGCAGCCGTGGTCGCCCACAAGCCAAATGCCGCGTCAGACGAAGCCCAAGCCCTGCCCGCTGGCGGTTATTCAGACAGGCAATACAGCGAATGCTGTCCGCGCAGAATGAAATCGCGTCCTGCGAGTGCAGCCGAAGCGCTGATCACGTCATCGAGGCGGTTTTCGGCAATCACTCGCGGGCGATCAGTATGGCTGACGACGACGGTGACTCCGGTGCGATCGGTAATGTAAACCCGTCCGCCGGCCCCCACAGGGGAACCGTAAATCTCGTTAATGCCGGGCAATCGGAATGCACCCGGGGCATCTTCCCCGGTCTTCGCCTGCACACGCGTCAAAACACCCTGGTAATGGTTCAAATAGTACAGCGAGTCTCCGTACAAGAGCGGTGAGGGCACATACGGCGTGGCTCGCGATTTCGACCAGGCGATTCGCCGAGATTTCGTCAGATCGCCCGCCGCTCCATCCAGTTGAATGGCCAGCAACGCGCGTGTGTCGTAACTGCTGCCTGTGAACACCATTCCCTCGGCATAAACCGGAGATGCGACGACATTCGTCGACAGGCCTCCACATTCCCAGATGACGTGACCGTCGGACAGGTCATAACTGCGAATTCTCTGGGTGGCACTGATGATGACCTGGGGCACGCCGCGATATTCAATGATAATCGGTGAGGACCACGACGTGATCTCGTCGCGGGCTTTACGCCAGCGTTCGCGGCCTGTGTGTTTGTCAACGGCCACGACAAACGATTTTTCTTCGTGATCCCAGTTGACGACCAGCGTCTCGGCGAACAGGGCCGGGGAACTGCCTTCGCCGTGCCCATGCAGGGTCTGCATCTTCCCCAGGTCCATGTGCCAGAGTTCTTCACCGTCGAAGTTGAGGCAATACAGGCCATAAGAACCAAAATGGAAGTACACCCGCTCGCCGTCGGTCACGGGGGAGTTCGACGCCAGACTGCCGGTGAAGTGGTGCCCATCATGCGGCAGCGCTTCGTGCAACGTGCGCTGCCAGACAATTTTCCCCGTGGTCCGGTCGATGGCCAGTGCGATGAATTTGTGTCGGTGGGTCACGGGCAGGTTGTCGTGCGCCCCGCGTGCCGTGCTGTAACGGGGTTTCAATGCCTCGCCAACAGGTTCTGCCGTTGTCAGAAAGATGCGATTACCCCAGACGACTGGCGAAGAATGACCCAGTCCCGGAATGGCGGTCTTCCAGCGGATATGCTCGCCATCACTTTCATTCCATTCCAGTGGTGGGGTTGCCGTAGGGGCAACTCCGGTTCCCCAGGGCCCGCGCCACTGCGGCCAATTCGCTTCTCGCTCTGCCTGAGGCGGGTCGGCCGCGTGGCTGGACTGGTGTGTCGTCAGACAATAGAGGGCCACAAACAGGGCGGCGGTCCAGCGCGGCATAAGGTGTTGTCCTTTCGGTGGCGGGAAACGAACCGGGACGCTGCACAGAAGGTGTGGCGAAAGTTGTGTGACGCACTCCACACCCGCAGCCAGGTGCCTGGCTGCCAGAGGGTTCACTGCCGGGCGGCCTGGCCTGCGGCTATGCGAGTCATGACTCCCAAACCGCTCGCCATTCGGCGCCGTCCTGCATCGGCTTGGCTTTTTTTACGTCCCTCGTATGATCGGCGTTGGCGGAAACTCGGCCAACTTACCGATTGTCCAAGGAATTGATTATGCCCATTCTGGCACCCGACACTCTGCGAGACTTTATCAAGCATCTGTTTCTGGCGGCAGGCAGTCCCGACGCAGACGCCTTGCGCGTTGCCGACAGTCTGGTTGAATCGTCTTTGCGCGGGTACGACTCACACGGCGTGGCGCTGGCCCGTTGGTATCTCAGTCAGATTCGAAATGGCGAACTCGTTCCCGGCGCGCCGTTGGAAACTCTGCAGGAAACCCCCTCCGTTCTCGTCGCGGATGCTCACCTGGGATTCGGGCAAGTGCAGTGTGGACGGTTTGTCGACGCACTGGTCGAAAAAGCTCGCACGTCCGGATTCGCCGGTGGGGCATTGCGACAGTGCGGTCACGTCGGACGATTGGGGGAGTGGGGCGAACGGGCCGCAGCCCACGGCATGGCGGCGCTTGTGGCGGTGAATGACAATGGTGTCATTCGCACGGTGGCTCCGCCGGGAGGCACTCAAGGGCGAATCAGTACCAATCCCATTGCGATTGCCGTTCCGACCGGGGGCGACCCGCTCGTGTTGGACATCTCCACCAGTGCCGTCGCCAATGGCAAATTGAAGATTGCCCGGGTTGAAAATCGACAGGTTCCCTTGGGTTGGGTTCAGGACGCCGCCGGGAACCCGACCACTGACCCGCATGTCATGCTGGCCGATCCTCCGGGTTCGCTGCTGCCATTCGGGGGCGAGCAGGCACACAAAGGATTTGGTTTGGGTCTCGTATTCGATATTCTTGCCGCAGGATTGTCGGGAGGCTTTTGTCCACCGGCACCCGAAGGGGCCAAAGAATGGAATAATGTGCTCGTCGTCGTCTGGAACCCGACGCTGTTTTCGGGCCTTGCGCACTTCACGGCTGAGGCAGATAAGTTGCTCGACGCCGTCCGGAATACACCTCGAAAAGCTGGCGTCGATCGAATCCAGATTCCGGGCGACCGCAGTTTGGAAGTCCGCCGCCATCGATTGGCCCACGGAATTCCACTCTCTGACGAACTGTGGGAACAATTGACGCACGTGGCCGGAAGTCTGCGGGTCACCCCGCCGGTGTGAACGGAGCGGTCTCGCTGCGCGATGCGTTTCGGTGCCGCGGTGGACCGCCTCGTTGTACTTCGGTACCCTGAAGGCTGGTGAATTGTCATACGAAAAACAGGGATTTGGCTCATGCCCGTGCTGCTGAAGCGTTCGTTCTGGTTGGTGATGTGCAGTCTGGTTTGCCTGGTGCAGATCGGTTTACCGAAAGTGGTTGTGGGCGGGCCGTTGGTGGCCCCGACCCCGGCCTTGTCACCCGCAGAACAGGCCCGCAAATTTCACCTGCCACCCGGTTTTGAGATCCAATTGGTGGCCAGTGAGCCCGACATTCAGAAGCCGATGAATCTGAATTTCGATTCCCGGGGCAGATTGTGGGTCAGCCATTCGTATGAATATCCGTTTCCCGCAAAGGATCCCGCTGTAGCGCGCGATGCCGTGACGATTCTCGATGGCATCGGGGCCGATGGGCGGGCCACCAAGATTACTCGGTTCGCCGACAAGCTCAACATTCCGATCGGGGTGCTCCCCTTGTACGACGGGCGCGAGGCGATTGCCTGGTCGATTCCCCATCTGTGGAAACTTCGCGATACCGATGGCGACGGCGTGGCTGATCAGCGCGAGATCATGTTTGGCGCGTTCGACTACGTCGACACCCATGGCAACCAGAACGCCCTGAAAATGGGGCAGGATGGCTGGATTTACGCCTGCCACGGATTTCGCAACGATTCGAAAATCCGGCTCAAGGGGGCCGGAAATGTTGTACTGGCGTTGAATTCCGGCAATGTGTACCGGTTTCGTCCCGACGGTTCGCAGATCGAGCAGGTCGGCTGGGGGCAGGTGAATCCATTTGGTTCTTGTTTTGATCCGTTCGGCGATTTCTTCACGGCCGACTGCCATTCCAAGCCGGTTTCACTGGTGATGCGCGGGGGCTACATCGAGAGTTTCGGGAAGCCAAACGACGGCCTGGGATTCACCCCGGCGATCACCGGTAGTGATCATGGCTCAACCGGAATCGCTGGAATCGTGTATTACGATGCACCGCAGTTTCCGGCCGAATATCGGAACAATCTGTTTGTCGGCAACGTGGTGACCAATCGAGTCCACCGCGATGTGCCGGAATGGCGAGGCTCGACTCCCTGGATCGAAAAGCCGGAAGACTTCCTGGTCTGCGACGATTGGTGGTTCCACCCCGTCGATCTGCAGATTGGTCCTGACGGCGCTCTCTACATTGCCGATTTCTACAACTGCATCATCGGCCATTACGAGGTAGACATCAATCATCCTCGTCGAGATCGGCATCGTGGGCGAATCTGGCGCGTGGTCTGGAAGGGGCTGGATGGCCAGAATCCACCCCCCGCTCCCGCGATAAATCTCGCGGCATTGCCGACCACCGAATTGTTTGGCAAGCTCTCGGACCCGAACTTGACGGTCCGTACCCGCGCCACCAACGAACTGACCACGCGAAAAGATATGGCCGTCGAATTGGCGCGCCAGCTCAGCCAGCCTGTGTCAGATGCCACGCGAGCGGCGCATCTGATCTGGGTGGCGTTTCGAGCCGGTCAGGTCCCGCCGCGCGAGCCATTCGCTCTTGTCTGGAATGAACCGGTGGTGCGCGCCAATTGGCTGCGGGCCGTCACGGAACTGACCGACTGGTCCAATGACCTGCTGATTCAAGTCCAGGATTTGCTGGCCGACTCTGATCCGCGCGTGCAGCGCATTGCGGCCGAGGCGCTTTCCCAGCATCCGCATTTCGAGAATGTCTCACCCCTGTTGAAACTGTGGGCGGCTGCCCCGACTCAAGATACTCTGCTGATTCATGCCGTCAAGCTGTCGTTGCGTAATCAACTGCGACAGGTTCGCGAGCCCGACCGTATTGCAGCGCTGAAACTCCCCCTGGAACAACAGGCCCAGTTGGCCGAGGTGGCGCTGGCCGTGCAGTCGGAATCCGCGGCCGCGCTCATTCTGAATTACGTGCAGGAGCAGGACCTCGGCCCGCAGGTGTTTGGTAAGTACCTGGCGCATGTAGCCCGGAATGTGGGGGAATCGAAGCTGAATGACACGGCGGGTCTTGTTCAGCGAAAATTCGCAGCCAACCCGCTGGCACAACTGTCGGTTTACCAGCAGATCGTCACTGGGTTGGCGCAGCGCGGCCAGCAGATTCGGCCGAATTCACCACTCGGTATGTGGGGGGCCACACTGGCACGCAGCGTTTTATCTCCCGCACAGGCGGTCAAACGGAATTGGAGCGTGTACCCGCTGACCAATTCGCCCGCGGGTCAACCGTTCAACAATCCGTGGGGCCTGCGCAACCGAAACTGTGCCGATGGACAGGCCAACCTCCTGTTCTTCGACAGCATCGTGAATGGCGAACACCTGACGGGCATCCTGCGGTCAAATCAGTTCACGATTCCCGAGTCGCTGACCTTCTGGTTGTGCGGACATAACGGTGAGCCGGGGACTAATCCGGAACCGGTCAATCATGTACGCTTGAAACTCGCCACGACCGGTGAAGTCATCGCAAAACAACTGCCGCCTCGGAATGATCTGGCTCAAAAGGTCGCCTGGGATCTCCATCAGTGGGCCGGCCAGAAGGGGATGCTGGAAGTCGTCGATGCCGATAGTGGCAGTGCATATGCCTGGCTGGCTGTCAGTCGTTTTGAACCGCCGGTCGTCGACGATCCGACCGCTGATTTTCTGACGCCGGATGCCGACGCCGAACTGGCAGTCAAACTCGTACAGCAATTGAAGTTGACCGATCTGGTGCCGCAGGTCGTGGCATTGCTCGGCGATTCGTCGACCAGTCTGGGGTTGCGGATTGCAGCGGCTCAGACGGCGGGCGGCCTCGACCCGGCTGTCGCCCGCAGCGTGCTGGAACGAATCGTGGCCGATGGCGCTGAGCCTGCGTCACTGCGTTCTCCCGTGGCGCAAACACTGGGGACTGTTGACGTCGCCTCGTCGCGCGCCGCACTCGTCGCGGCATTCCTGGGAGCGCCCAGTTCGCTCGAGCAATCGCTGGCGTTGGCACTGGCCAGCACTGGTCCCGGGACAGACGCTCTGCTGGTGGCGATTGCGGCGGGTAAAGCGCCGGCACGACTGCTGCAGGATCCGCCAGTCGTCGAACGGCTGAAGCCTCGGTTGAATCCCGAGCGCGAGCAGAAAATCGGCGAGTTGACCGCGGGTATTCCCGCGGCGGACGAACGCATCCGCCAACTGGTGAACAAGCGGGCCGAAGGTCACGCCCGCAGTGGAGCCCAGATCGAAAAAGGTGCGGCCTTGTTCAAAACGCATTGTGCCGCGTGTCATCGAATTGGGGACCAGGGCCAAAAGGTTGGTCCGCAACTCGATGGCATTGGCCAGCGCGGTATCGAGCGTCTGCTCGAAGATGTGCTCGATCCCAACCGCAATGTCGACGGAGCGTTCCGCGCGACCATTGTGGTCACGAAGGGGGGGCTCACCCTGACTGGCCTCAAACTGCGAGACGAAGGGCAGGTCATGGTCATTGTCGACCCGCAGGGGAAAGAGCAGCGAATACCCGCCGATGACATCGAAGAATCGCATCTGTCGCCGATATCTCCCATGCCCTCGAATTTTGCTGAGACAATTCCGGAGGCCGACTTCCATCATCTGCTGGCGTTTCTGTTGAGCCGGACGACCGCGCCGCCCAAAGAACCCGCAGCGCCTTAGTCAGCTTGATTCCGGAACAAGGCTGCAAACGCAGGGGGGGGCGAAAGGTGGTGGACCTTGATTCAGGTCAGGTTTCGTTAATCGGAGAGCGTAACGGCAGCAGGCCGTACAGAGACGACAAGGCTCCCGGAGCTTTGTGACAGCACCATCAAACGGACTCAGGGCAACAGCACATGGCTGCCGTGGATTTTCGGGAACGACTTCTGAACGGTCTGGGGGGCGAATGGCCAGCCCCCTGTCCTTTGCGTCCGCGTTTGCGGGAAACGATGCAGAAAGAGGGTTATCGCATCGAATCGCTGTTTTACGATGCCGAACCCGACGATGCGGTGCCGGCCCTGCTGCTGATTCCGGATGGGGTGTCCGCGGCTCACCCGGCGCCGGCGGTGTGTGTCTGGCATCAGCATGCCGGTCAGTGGAACAAAGGCAAGTCGGAACCCGCCGGGCTGGGCTTCAATCCGATGCATCATACCGGCGTCGCCCTGGCGAAAGAGGGCTATGTTGTCCTCTGCCCCGACGCGCTGTGCTTTGAAGAACGTCAGGATCCAACCGGCAAGCTCAAAGACGGGAACTACGAACGCTTCATGTTTTTGAAGTATGTGGTCGACGGCAAGTGCATGGCGTGGAAAAACATTCTCGACATGAAACGGGCTGTTGATTTTCTGCAAAGTCGGCCCGAAGTTCAGGGGAGCAACATCGGCTGTTACGGACATTCGATGGGGTCGACCTTCACCTGGCTGGTTGGTCCGTGGGAAACGCGGCTGAAATGCCTCGTTGGAAATTGTTGCCTGCCGACCTACAAGGCGATCCATCGCGAGCACATGCTGCATTGCTTCCCCAATTTCATCCCGGGCATCTTTCCGTACGGCGACACACCCGATATTGCCGCGCTCATCGCGCCGCGTCCGTTACACCTTAACTTTGGCGAGACCGACGGTGGCAGCCCGATCGACGAGGTCCGCAAGGGGCTGGACGTGATTCAACGCGCCTACCAGTCCATCCATGCGGAAGAGCACTTTTCGTGGTTTATCGAGCCTGAGACCGGGCATGTGCTGTCCGCCGAGATGTGGAAGCGGACCAGCGCCTGGTTGGCCCGGTATCTCCGCGCTCGCTGAAGACCTTGTACTCGCGTCACCGGTCGCGAGCGCCGTGACCGTGGCCAGTCAATGCTCCAACGGCTGTCGAATCTCCGAGGTGTTGACCATGTCTGCGACAGAAAAAAACGAGTTCCGCGAATTGTCTGAACCGGAAGGACTGGCCCGGCGGTTGTTCACCCACGTCGATCATCTGGCGGGGTTGATCGGGCCGCGTCCGTCCAGCCATCTCAAGATGTTCGAGGCGGCAGCAGGTTATATCGAACGCGAATTTCAGAATCTGGGAGATGCCGTCGAGCGCGAGTGGTACGACGCCGGAGTCGCCGCGCCCGTGTCGAATCTGGTCGTCACCCGGCGGGGGACATGTCGTCCTGACGAAGTCATCGTGCTCGGAGCGCATTACGATACGGTTTCAACCACGCCGGGAGCCGATGACAATGCTTCCGCCGTGGCCGTATTGATTGAAGTGGCGCGGTTGCTGCAGGGGCGGCCTTTTCAGCGCACCGTGCGGTTCGTGGCGTTTGCCTGCGAAGAACCTCCACACTTTCATACGATGACCATGGGCAGTCAGTATCATGCCCGGCAGTGTCGCGTACGCGACGAGAAGATTCTCGGAATGCTGTGTCTGGAAATGGTGGGCTACTTCAGCACGGCGGAAAACAGTCAACAGGTGCCGCCGGCCATTCCCAAGCTGTTGCGAGGCGTCATTCCAACGCGTGGCGACTTTCTGGCGGCCGTCTCGAACCTGAGTTCGTGGAGGTTGCTGCGGGCGTTTCAGACGGGATTTCGGAAGTCGAGCGAACTGCCGTTGTTTCCCATTGCTTTGCCCGAGAATATCTCAGAGATCCGGCTGTCGGACCAGTCATCGTTCTGGGATCAGGGCTACCCCGCCTTGATGCTGACCGATACGAGTTTTCTGCGGAACCCGCATTATCATGAACCGACCGATACTCCCGAAACGCTTGATTACCCGCGCATGGCGCAAGTCACGCAAGGCGTCGTGGGGGCCCTCGGTCGACTCGCCAAACCTGAAACATAACAGCGGTCGGAACTGCCCCAGTCGCAGAACGGTCACTCACGAACGTAGTGCCGATCACGTTCGACATGGCAGACTCGCAGGTGAAATTCGTCGTACCAGTTTGTCCGGCCTGTCGCCTGGGCCTGACGGTGCACGGCGACGTTGCGCCAGGCGTCGATGGCTTCGAGGCTGGCCCAGTACGACACCGTGATTCCCAACCCGTCTTCGGCGCGGACACTTTCGATTCCGAGGAAGCCCGGTTGATGCACCGCCAATTCATCCAGGATTTTCGCGGCGGCGGCATAGCCTTCCGGATCACTCGTGTTGCGCCGCGAGGTGAAGACCACCGCGTAATACGGCGGTGCGGGTGTGCGGGCAAGATGCGACATGACCAGGTTTCTCTCAAGGGCGGATTCCGTCACTGATCCTGCATGCCGTGGCGGGCTCATTTCTACGGCGCTTCAAACCGCATGTGATGACGAAGGGGGCTGTAGCTCTTCGGTCAGTCGTGTCATGAGCGCGGCCACCCGCGCCGGGTTCAGACAGAGCGGATTAATTACCAGGATGC
>JAFEBR010000719.1 GCA_018242565.1 Planctomycetota bacterium
GGGTTGACGTTTGCGCCGTGATGCTGCGGCCGTTGGGCGGCGCAGCGTGCATGAATCCGGCGCCGCGCGGCGGCGCCGGAAACCGCGTGCCGGTTCACTCGAACCAGGATTCGCCGGGCTTGGCGTACTGGCGAGCGACCGCTTCGTTCAGTTCGCAACCCAGGCCAGGGGCGCTGGTCATGGGGATTCGACCCTTCTGGATGACGGGGCCGGCGACATCGGGGCGGACGATCAGGTCGTTCCAGAACGGGACGTCGGAACCATGAAATTCGAGTGCGACGAAATTGGGCAGCGTCGAGCAGACGTGAGCGCTGGCCATGGTTCCCAGTGGAGAAGAGATGTTGTGGGGGGCGAAACGAATGCCCTGCATCTCGGCGAGTTCGCCAATGCGCTTGGCTTCGAGCATGCCGGCACATTTCTGCACGTCGGGGGCGACCAGATCGCAGCCACGATGGGTGATCAGATCCCAGAAGCCATGCCGCCGGTTCAGATTTTCGCCGGTCAGAATGGGGACAATTCCCAGTCCGCGAATCTCGGCGACATCGCGGAAATTCTCGGGCGGGCAGGGGTCTTCCAGCCAGAGCAGGTTGCAGGGGGCCAGTGCGCGGGCAATGCGAATGGCTTCGGTCGGGGAAAATCGCCAATGGCAGTCGACCGCGAGATCGACTGCATCGCCGGCTCCCTCACGTGCCGCTTTAACGCAGGCCACCATGCGATCCATCTCGGCGTGGGTCAAGGGCCGGTTCAATTCTTCGCCGGTGAGTACGACGATGGAATCGATGTCGAACTTCATCGCATCGAAACCGGCGGCGACCATCTGTCGGGCGCGGTTGAAGTACATTTCGGGCTCGTAGCGTTCTTCGTGTTGCGGTTTGCCGGCGAGGGCCGCCTTGAGCCAGGCGGGTTCCCGCGGATCGAGCATCGTGTCCCAGCTTTCAGTGTTGTCTCCAGCGTGACAATCGACGTAGATCCGCACGTCGTCGCGGACTTTGCCACCCAGGAGTTGCCAGCAGGGGACCTGGTACGATTTGCCAACCAGATCCCAGAGAGCCGCCTCGATGCCACTGACGGCGTTGTACAAGTAGCCTGCCACGGCGCCGGCGCCCGACCCTTTGCGCCAGAGATGACGGGCAATGCGGTCGACTTCCCGGGCGTCTTTTCCGATCAGCAGCGGGAACATGTCGCGCAAAGCGGCTGACAACCCGGGAGCAAAGAAGCACTCGCCTGTTCCATACTGACCGTTATCGGCCCAGATCCGGACGTACGTGTAATCGTAATTCGCTTCGACAACAGCGGTGGAGCAACGGGTGATCTTCAAGACGGTCCTCCAGAGGGCAGGGGGGGGAATGGTCAAGTGGGTTGGGGGATCATAGGCGATCGTGGCGAGGCTGACGATGACGCGACGGTTACTTGTGTGTCACGGTGTGGTGGCGTGCCGCGGTCATTCATCGAGAGGAAAGATCGGCCGGCGCACATGGCGAAAGGGAAATGAGCGCAGGTTGCTCGAGCACGGCCCTGGGGTTTCCACTGTGAAGTGGGCGGCTGCGATCGGATCATAGACCCGGCGATGTGCCACGGCGGCTTTCACGGCGATCACAGACATCGATTCGGGAATGATGCCCTGGCTCCGCCATTGCCCCAGATCAAACGGGGGCGTCTTGCGACTGGTCAGCAGGATGGTGACGTTTTGATACGTAAGGACGGCACACGGGCCCATGTCGATCTGGCAACCCGACATCGAGGCGAGATGGCTGTGCAAGTCTTCCAGGACAAATTTGCCATCGCTGCGAGAGACCAGTGTGAACTCGCCTGTGAACGGGCCGGCGCCGAACGACTGATTGCGGCGACCGATCGTCAACGTACACGGGCTGCCCAAGGGGACGGTTTGCAGTACGGTCACAGCGTCAGGATCGTTGATGGCCACGGCCGATTGGGAAATTCCCGCCGAGATTAAAGCCCGCAGGAGATCGACACCGTCGCCCGGGGCGCCTCCACCGATGTTGTCTGAAGGTTCGGCGAGGATGATGGGCCTGGGGTGGGGCGTTGAGGCCTCTGGCGTGCGCGCAGTTTCGGGGACTTCGTGCGGACGGTGCCGTTGCTGTACCAGCGACTGCACCTCGTGGAGTACAGCGGCGAGTGGTTGCTCACGGACATTGCCCAATTCGCGATGGGTGACGGCCCAGTCCGCAAGGACCTCGAGTTCTGCCAGGGCGTAACGCGGTTCGCCGAGTGTGACGGCCGTAAAGCTGACTCCGGTATCAGGCGTGTCGGCAAAGGAAAACCCGGCGAAGACGTTGACGGCCAGGATTTCTTCATGGACCTCTTCGATTTTCCGGGCCATCGCTTCGAGCGACTGCATAGGTTCGAAGGCCGTGCCTGTGCCGGTGGGTGGCCACATGACCGGAGGCTGCAGCCAGACTGTTGTGGGCATTTCGCCTGTTTGCATCAAGCGCTCGAGCAGACGGGCTCCATCGCGGGCAGCGGCACACGCGTCGGCGTGGGGATTTTGCCGGTAGGCGACAAAGGCCTGACTGTGGCGGGCCAGCTTTTCGGTGATGTTGCCATGCAGGTCGAGCACGCCGCCGATCGGCAGGCTCGCGCCAACTTTCGCACGCAGACGCTCCAGAATCTCGCCTTCGACATCGAGCAACGAGGCCGAGACCATCGCGCCGTGCAGAACGAGGTAAATGCCGTCGAGGGACCGGGGGGCATCCTGATCAATGGCGTGCGCTAACTCATTCCAGAAGAGTTCGACAACTTGATCGTCGACGGTCGGGCCGGGCGTGGCGCGGAGGTCGATCGCCGGGATCACTTCCCAGCCTTGTGCACGGGCAATTTCGAGTGCGCCGCTCAAGGGGGAACCATCGTTCTCGGCAGACCAGAGTTCCTGACCGCGACGGACTTCGAAATCCGCCAGCGTGGTGCGGCCTTCCAGGAAGGTGTGTGTTTCGTGAAACAGCCCGGCCAGCAGAACTCGGTGAGCCATAAGTCGATGATCCTGTGTTGAGCCACTCTGGTGGCGAAACGCCGTGGCGGCTCAGTTCAATGTGCGCAGCACTTCGGCAGCCGTCGCGATGGCCTGGTCGATGTCTGCGGTCGTATGAGCCGCCGAGATGTACCACAGACCGCGGCCGATCAGGCGAATGCCGCGTTCCTGCATGCCGGCGACAAATTTGGCGTATCGCGGCTTGTCGTAGCTGAGGGTGTCGCGAAAATCGCGGACCTGTTCGAGGGGGGTGAAGCCTGCGTGAAACATGGGGCCCGGTCCTTGAATGAGGAGTGGTTGGCCTGCTTCGATTGAGACTTGGCGCAGTCCCTGCATGAGTTTCTGCCCATAAATGAACAGTCGGGGATGCACGGCTTCGGTTTCGAGGACGGCAAGCGTCGCCTGTGCCGCGGCGATGCAGGGGTTCCCCGAGTTCATGGTGCCGGCATGAATGACCGTTCCGTCGGCGATCTTGTCCATGTACTGGCGTTTACCCGCGAGTACGCTGATCGGATAGCCACTCGCCATGGCTTTGCCGAACACAGCCAGGTCAGGAATTACGCCATAGTATTGTTGTGCCCCACCCAGGCCGAGACGGAATCCGGTGATGACTTCATCAAATATGAGTGCGATTCCATAACGATCGCAGGCCGCGCGCAAGCCCGCCAGGAAGCCTGGTACTGGTTCGAGGCAGCCATTATTGCACATGACCGGTTCGGTGATGATCGCGGCGATTTCTGTGTGCCGCGAGGCGAGAGTTTGCTCGACGAGTTCGAGATTATTCCAGGGTAAGACCAGCGACTGGTCTTCAATGTGATCGGGGAGACCAGCGGTCCAGCGAACAGGGGTGGGGTGTTCATAGGAGCCGAGGGCCGCCGGATTGGGGGCGGAGATCGCCAGCGAGACGTTGTCGAGCCAGCCATGGTAGTGCCCTTCGAATCGCAGGAATTTCGGGCGACCGGTGACCGCTCGGGCGACACGCAGGGCGGCATGGTCGGCTTCTGAGCCCGACAGGCTGAAGCGCAGTAACTCGGCACAGGGAATGAGCCGTTGCAGCTTTTCGGCCAGTCCCAATTCTCGAAGGTGCTGGCCAGCGAAAAGCTGTCCTTCCTGGCTGGCCTGGGCGACTTCCGCGAGCACCCGAGGGTGTGAATGCCCGAGGATCAGCGGGCCCTGGCTCAGCGTGAAATCCAATGATTCGTTGCCATCGACGTCGACGATGCGACTTCCGGCCGCCCGTTGATAGAACAGGGGATGCGGTGGGCCGTACTTACGAAATTCACTGGAGACTCCACCTGCCAGAACCCGGCAGGCACGGTCATAAAGTTCTTTCGATTTGTCGTAACGCCCCATCGCCGTGTGGCTCCTCGTTGGATGTCGGCCAGTTTTGTGTGAAGGAGCATCTTACTGGAACGCCGTCGAGTGAGAAATCGTAGCGACGGGCTTCGGGAGTGAAGGGCCGGGCGGGGTTCGCAACGTGCGCGCGGCGCTGCGGCGAGATTGCGTCGCGAGTGTGAGCCGCATTCACTCGTCGAGCAGGGGACGAGTGAATGGAACTGGTCAACCGAGAGCTACAGGCAGCCCCAACCGGCAGGAGTCGCAGCCGTCGGAGGTTGCGGACAGGAATTTCCCGGACCGAAAAAAAACACCGCGGGCTCGCGCCAGAGGTAGTTGGGCCGTCCTACCCTCAGCAGCAAAGCCCGCGGATGTTGGCGGGAGATTCAACAGCAGCCTGACCGTTGCTGAGAGTTCGCGACCGAGTCGATCGCGTGGTTTCAGTCGAACTGAGCAGGCGTCCGAAAATCAATTTTCGATTGATCTCAGCTTTGGCACATAACGTGCCAGATTTATTGGCCGAAGCGTTTTTTTTGTTTGCATTCCACTGCGGAATCCTGGTAGATTGAATGTCTCTCGCCTTAAAGTCAATGAAATCAGCGGTTTGCGGCACAGTTGGTGTTTTCGATCCGCGATCGCCGTCTGGTGTGCAGTCCCCGGTTGAGCGTTTCTGATTTAACCGCTGTCAGGAAATACCTGAGTGGCTGGCTAAATTTTGGCCAATCGGATGGCTAAATGTTGGGTTTGGCCGAGTCGGCTTGGCCAACTCGCGTCACCTGACCGTGCGGCGTTGGCTGGCCGGGAAGACTTGGTGTGCCTGTCCTGAATACGATGATCGATCGTACTTTCTGAACTATGAAGAGCTTGTTCGATCGCTACCTGCTCAAGATTGCCGGCCCGATGGCGATCGTCAGCTTCCTGCTGTTCGGAGTGGGGGCTGCCGCGGCTTGGATTATCCACAACCAGCAAGTGGCCAATTCCAATCTGCTCTCGAATGAAGTCAAGGAGATTCTGGAGATCTACGATTTCTATCGGGGGATGCGCGACGTGCGGCAGAAGATCCGCGGTCGAAGCTCGGGAGAAGACCCCAGGAGTTGGAGTCAGGTCAGCGCCCTGCGAGACAAAACGGCGCTGCATCTGTCGCGCGTGCGGTTCGCGACTGGCGGCGAAGAGCGCGAGTTGGTGCAGAAAATTCTGGAAGGCTATCAGACGTTTTGGGACCGATTTGACGCCATCGAGTCTGCCGAATTTCAGGGAGACCGTGACGCGGCATTGGGTGAGCTGATCGACTACAACGGCATGAAAGAGGTGCTGGGGCCGACCGAAAGGTTCATGCGACTGAGTGGTGAAACTGCACTCGCGGCGAGCGATACCAACAAGGGGAACGCGGTTCAACTCTGGCGTGGTTTCATGTTGCTGGGGATTTGTGGCGGCGTCGGAGGATTACTGGGGGGATTGGCGCTGGCTCGGGCCATTCGCCGCTCGATTGTGCAGTTGGAGGTTTCTGTCCGCAGCACTCAGGGAAAACTCGTGACGCTGGGTGGGCCGGTCAGCATCACGCAGACCGGCGGTTTACACGAACTTGAAGAGGGGCTCGAGAGGATTCGAGGCCAGATCGCGGAACTGGTGGAACGCGTCCAGCGCAGTGAAACTGAGTTGCTGCGCAATGAGCAATTAGCCGCAGTCGGCCAACTGGCCGCCGGGATTGCTCATGAATTGCGGAACCCCCTGATGCCGATCAAGATGCTGGTGCAGGCGGCGATTGAGCGAGACGACGAGCGGGGGTTGCACGGTCGACAGTTGCGCGTGGTTGAAGAAGAGATTGCGAGACTGGAGCGTTCAATCGAGGTGTTTCTCGATTTTGCCCGTCCGGTTTCTCTGGACATGTCGTCCTTCGACCTCGCTACGGTCGTGCAGCAGACGCTGGTGCTGGTGGAAGGACGTGCCGACAAGCAGGAAATTCATCTCCGCCGTCGGTGGACGGACGAATCGCTGATGATGGTGGCAGACGTCAATCAGGTCCGGCAGGTGCTGCTGAATCTGTTGCTGAACGCGATGGACGCCATGCCCGACGGGGGAGACATTACAGTCACCGTGCGCCGCCTGGCGGCCGCTGAAGTCCCCGAAGCGGCGCGGTCGATTGCCTGGTGTGAGATCCGTGTGGCCGATACCGGACTTGGCCTCGGAAATGATGTGGCCGGCCGCGTATTTGAGCCGTTTGTCACCTCAAAAGAAACTGGAACGGGGTTGGGGCTGTCCATCTGTAAACGAATTGTGCAGGCCCACGGTGGAGAGATCACGGCCCACAACCTGCCGACTCAGGGGGCGGAATTTACGATTCGGCTGCCCTGCCTGCCGGCTACGGTGGCGGAGCCGAACGATACAAGACTGATTGAAGTCCCTTTAGGTGAATTGGAGTCCCATGCCTAAGTTGCTCGTCGTGGATGATGAGCCGAACATTATCTACTCGATTGAAGCCTGTTTGAGCACTCCGGAGCTCAGCATCATCTCGGCGGGAACGGCCCGTGCAGGGATCGACCTCGTGCGGGAAGAGCATCCTGATGCCGTCATTCTGGATGTGCGTCTGCCGGACATGTCCGGGCTCGAGGCCTACGATCGAATTCGAGGAATTGATCCGCGCCTGCCCGTGATCATGCTGACGGCTTTTGCACGGCCCGAGACGGCGATCGAGGCGATGCAGCGCGGCGCGTTCGAGTACCTGCTCAAGCCGGTGGATTTCACCCGGCTGCGCGAGGTGGTGCGCCGTGCGATCGCGGTCAGTCGTTTCAGCCGGGTGCCGGCTGTGCTGTCGGATTCTGACGCCGTGATTCCCACGGCAGACCGGATCGTCGGCCAGTCGGCCCTCATGCAGGAGATTTATAAGACGATTGGCCGTGTCGCCGGCCAGGATGCCACAGTGCTCATACTTGGAGAGAGCGGCACCGGCAAAGAGCTGGTGGCGCGCGCTCTCTACCATTACAGCAAACGGAACTCAATGCCGTTTCTGGCAATTAATTGTGCGGCTCTTCCGGAAGCGCTGCTGGAGAGTGAACTGTTCGGACATGAACGTGGGGCCTTCACGGGAGCCGATCAGAGACGCATTGGCAAATTCGAACAGGTCAATGGCGGGACGATCTTCCTGGATGAAATTGGCGACATGACCCCCGCGACGCAGGCCAAGGCCCTGCGATTGCTGCAGCAGCAGCAATTCGAGCGGATCGGTGGCAACGTGACCATCACGACCGATGTGCGGATTATCGCCGCGACCAACAAGGATCTGCAGACGTTGGTCAACCAGGGGAAATTCCGGGCGGACCTGTATTACCGCCTGTCTGGTTTTACCGTACGGCTTCCGGCACTGCGTGATCGGCGGGAAGACATTCCGTTGCTGACCGATCACTTTGTGGAAGTGTTCAATCGCGAGTTGGGACGTAACGTGCGTTCGGTGACCACTCCGGTCCGGGAAGCACTGGGGCGCTACGCCTGGCCCGGCAACATTCGTGAATTTCGCAGCGCGATTCAGTACGCGTTGCTGCACGCCACGGCCGATGTGCTGACGCTCGAATGTTTGCCAAAATCGTGTCTGGGGGATGACAAGTCTGCCCCGGTTCCGATTTCAGAAGTGACGGAACCGCGAACCGGCAATCTTCCCGAACTCGTCGGGCAGTTGTTGTCGCAAGGAAAATTTGACATCTACCGGCGCGTGCTGGAACAGGTTGATCGAGTCGTGTTGGAGCAGGTCATGCGGCACGTCGGCTACCATCAGCAGCAGGCAGCGGAGATTCTGGGCATCTCGCGGATGACGCTCAGATCGAAGTTGCGGGGGCTGGGACTGTTGCCCGAACGGGCCGTTTCCGAACGGCCCTCGGTGGATGTGGTCGCCAACGAAACCGAGTGATCGAGGCTGGCTGATGTCGCTGGCTCCTGGATCGGCCATGCTGGTCCAGCGGGCGTGCGGTTGCAGTCGGCCGGGTTCCAGAGCGCAATAAAAAAACACCCCGAATCGCAAGGCGATTCGGGGTGTTTCGTTCAATGCCGGCTACTGGGAATCCAGCGCCATCTGGTGGAAGCAGTGCACGACTTTGTCCTGGTTTTTCAGGAGCCAGTCGATACCCGGTTCGTTGTTCATCGCTTTGTGGATGGCTTTGGCCGTCGCGGCACGATGCGTCTCGAACAGAATGTTGAAGTCGATCTTTTCGGTCACTACGCTGGGGTCGAGCCACACAGACACAATGATTCCCAGATCGTTCGCCTTCTCCTTGGGAATGTCGCCGGCGCGAACGGCGTCGAGAACGCCGTTGGCAATCGCAGCTTGAACCGTTCCCATCAGAATGTTGGTGTACTTGGTGCTGGTGACGGTCACTTTGCTGACCATCAGCGTGACTGGTCGCACCTGGACATCGCAATTCAGGATGGCAAACACCCGTGAGTGGCCGCGGGTCTGATCACCCACGAGTTGGGCGATGGCATTACCCACGGGACCATCGAGTTCGCCAATGACGACCTCGGGTTCTGCCGCCGACCAAGTCGGTTCGGCTTCAACCAGCGCTTCTCCGGTCCGCAGGACGATGCGTCCCACGGGTTTCTTTTTCTTTTTTTCTTGTTTTTTTGCCATGGGTCGGTTGTTGACTAGTAGTTCAGTTTGTCGAGATCAATGTCAAACGTGTTGGTACCAGACTTCACTTCCAGAATCAGTTTCGTGGATTCCAGAGACTGAAAATCGATGGGGATTTCTGACGTGTTGGCCTTGGGGCCATCTTTCTGGGTGGCGCCCGACATCATCATCTGCTGGTATTCCGGGCTGGAGGGCGCCATGGTGACCGCCTTGACGGGGGGGCGGATCATGACCTTGTAGCGACCGGCGGGGATGCCAGTTTTGGATTCGGCACCCGTCAGCGAGAATTTACCCAGAGCATCAATTTTGCCCCCCGCCTGGGCGCCCGAGGCTTCGCAGAAGAAGGTGACGTTGCTGTCGACGGCGATGGGCTTGCCCCCTTTCAGGACGCTGCCGGAGACAACGGCCTGCGTGGACGGATCGGGCTTGGCTTCCGTCGGACCGCAGCCCACGCTGAGCAACAGGCAGGCGCCAGCGACAAGCAGTTTTTCCAGGTGGCGAAAATGAAATGCAGTGGATCGAAGTTGCGTGCGCATAGAATTAGAGGTTCCCGGCGTAGTCATGGGGCAAAAAGAAACCACAGCGTAGGCGCTGCCCAGAAAGGGCTGCGCCGCGCTGTGGTCATACTATCGGAACGCTTTAGAAGTCGCCAACGGCTCCACCATCGTCACGCGTGCAGAGCTGACGCAACGTCAGCATGTTGATGCTGTCGTTGATCGTCTTCACAGAGCCATCGCCCAGCAGCACGTTGATGCTGCCGGTGTGTTGCGAGTTCAAGGGCTTGTTCACGCCGTAGTTGTCGGAAATACCGGGCCAGTTCGCCACGTCGTTGATAACAGCCTGGGCATTCGGAGAATACCGGACCGTGGTCAGGTTGAATTGCCGGTCAAACTGACAGCCGGGGCAGCCTTCCACTGACGACAGAGTCGGGCTGCCCATCAGAATGCCGTGGACCCCCTGGACGTCGACTGTCTTCGAACCGCCAGCGGCCAGTGGGGCCGACCAGATCGGAGACGAGGATTCGCCCACGACGATCACCGTGCTGGTGCCGTCGACCAGATCCTTAAAACCAACACCCAGCAGGGGGCCGAACGACCCGCCACCCGAAACGATGCCAGCCGCGGCTTGCGAGTCACAGCAGCCACCGACCGAGGCCAGTCGGTTCGACGGATTCGTGAAACCGTTGCCGTTAGTGGCGCCCATGATGCCGTAGTATTGCGGGTGGGCAATGTTGTAATCGCCTGCGGACCGCATATCTTTCAGCGGGCTCGAGGGGCAGACGGTCACGCCCAGGCGAACACCGCTCAGCGCGGCGCCGTTGTTGCCACCCGAGGCGTCGCCATTCCAGGCCCAACCGGGCTGAGTTCCGTTGAAGTTCAGTTTATTGAAGACGGGGCCCTGATCCAGTTGCGGGAGGATGCGAATGTACCACGAGGCTCCCCAGCCCCATTCAGCCGAAGCAATGTTGCCCAAAGGCAGCATGTTCGATTGCTCATGATAGTTGTGGAGTGCCAACCCCAGTTGTTTGAGGTTGTTTTTGCACTGCGAGCGGCGGGCCGCCTCGCGTGCCTGCTGGACTGCGGGCAGCAACAAGGCCACCAGCACGGCGATGATGGCAATCACCACCAGAAGCTCAATCAATGTAAAACCGCGACGACGCATTCGACACCTCGCTTTAAAAAGGGTTGAAAAGAACCGCGAACTCGGTCGACTTAGAAATGGTCGCAAGAAGAAAAACAGCCCGCTTGATTGTGTTGGTTTTTGCGGTCACTGTCAATGACATTTGCCGGCAGGCTGCTGCTTATCGTCTGTCACAGATCTCAGGGGCAGTTGGAATTTGTGGTTTGGGCTGTTTGTGGTCGTCCGGCGGCGGCGCCCGCCTCTGAAAAACCGCGGAGCAGCACCGGATCCTGGCGGCCTTCAATCAGGAGAATCTCGGAATTCCCGGGCAGGTGGTGCCAGACTTCGGTCACCCCGCCGGGCCAGCGAACCTCGAGCTCCACCGCGTCAGTCGTCGCGGGAATCGCAAAATGGTGTCGGTGTTCATTGGTCACGAGGTAACCGTCCCCTGCGGTTTGCAGCCTCGTTTGCACCAAATTGCCGCATTTCAGCGTCAATAGGGCGCCGGTTGGTTCGCGGCACCCCGAACGGCCTATCAGGCGTACCACCAGGGGAGAGCCGAACTCGGGGGTGTGATTGGTCACCAGTGCAAACGGACCGTGGATGTGGGAGATCCCCACATCGGTCCGCCCGTCGCGATTCCAGTCGAAAACGGCCAGTCCGCGTCCCAGGTAGTGCCCCTGGAAGAATGGTCCGAGGTTGGCTGCCGGTACCTCGACGAACCGTTTTCCCCGCAGATTTCGGAGAATCTGGGGAGACATCCGATCGGGATCGCCCCGAACCGATTTCTGATCGACATGACCGTTGGTAATCACCAGATCGTTCCAGCCGTCCCCATCGAGGTCGGCGAACTGGCAGCCGAAACCGAGTAGCCAGAACCCCGGATCGCGAAGATCGTAGTTGCGGGTCATGTCGTCAAAGAAATGATCGGGTCGCTGTGAATACAGTGTTTTCGTGTCGGCAAAAAAGGTGGTGATGTAGAGGTCGATCCGTCCGTCGCCGTTGGCATCACCCGCTGCGACCCCCATCGAGGCCTGGGCGTTCCCTTCGACATTAAACCCCACGCCGCGGACTACTCCCTCGTCTTGAAATTGGGGAATGCCTTCGGCATTGGTTCCCGAATTCACAAACAGAAAGTTCTGGGTGGTGTCATTGGCGACAAACAGGCTCAATCGGCCTTCGCCGGTGAAATCCCAGGCGATCACTCCCAGGCCTTTTCCCTGGGGCAGGGCGATGCCTGCGATTTCGGAGACATCCCGGAAACGTCCATCGCCCAGATTGACATAGCATCGATCGGCTTCGGGAATCAGCAAATCCGGCGTGCAGGCGACGATGTCGCCATTCGAGCGGCGGCATTCCTTCTTTGCCGTCTCGTCCAGATGGGAATAATTCAAGACGTAAAGATCGGGCAGCCCGTCGGCATTGAAGTCGGCGAAGACACTGCTGGTGGTCCATTCATTGCCCGCGACGCCGGCCAGGTCGGTGATATCCTGAAAAGTTCCATCTCCTTGATTGCGGAAGAGGCGGTTGGGGCCCTTGTTGCCAACATAGATGTCGGGGAACCCATCCTGGTCGAAGTCTGCCACGGTCACGCCATGCGAAAAGCCGTGTTCCTGCAACCCGCTGGCCTGCGTGATATCAACGAACCGATCTCCCTGCTGGTTATGAAACAAACGATCGATGAGATCGGGATGGGCAGACGGATCGCGCCAGTGATTGGCCTGTGCGATGTACAGATCGGGCCAGCCGTCTCCATCAAAATCAAGGGCTGCGAGGCCCCCGCCGACAACATTGAAGATGTGCGATAGTCGATTGTCTTCCGACGTGCCTTCTTCGTATTCAAACGTGATTCCTCGTTGAGAGGCTTCTTCCACAAAGCTCCACTGGGGTTCTGCAGCGGGGTCGGTCGATCGGTTGGGGCCTTGACCGGTGGGGGCGGGCCAATAAGGCTGGGGAAACTGGCGGTCGGTCAGTTGGCGGATCGGCAGGTAACTGAGCGCATTAGGGCCTTCGGTTGTACTGCAGAAGTGCAGCCAGCGACTGCGTTCGCGTGCCGGTTCTTCTGTGGCCAGGTGCAGGCGCGACATCACCTGGCACCACCCTGCGGCTTCCCAGAAACGCCCCATCTTTTCCATCACGGATACGACCTTGGCGATGAGGTTGGGGTCAGGATTTCCCCGGACCAGATTGAGATGCGCGTCCAATTCCGCGAGCAGTTCGGCACGCCGGGAAAACCCTTGAGCGGCGCGAGTCTCTCCCAATCGCTCGAGGCAATTGGCCATCTGCAGGTTGGCTTGCAAATGATTGGGAGATCGTTCGAGGGCTTGCAGGAAACAGCCGACGGCTCCATCAAGCTGGCCCAGTTGACGGGCCTGCAGTCCCTGGCAGTACCAGACCTCCGGATGATTCCGGGCGACGTCAGGCATGCCATGAAACCATTTCAGGAACTGGTCGAATTCCCCACGGTCGACGATCATCCGTCCCAGGCGCCCTTGAGCCTCGCCGAGATCAGGACGGGCCGCGACGACGCGTTGCAGAATCTGCTCCGCTTCGGCTTCGCGGTTGTCGTAGATCAGCCGGCGGGCCAGGCCCAGTTTGAGCAGGATTTCAGACTCGCCGGTTTCCCGGTCTTTAATCTCAATTTGTTCATCGCCCCGGAAAAATCGCTCGGTTCCCGCCATTCCCAGCAATTCATCGCCACGGCATTTGCCTTGCAGGAGTTGGGTATAGAAAAACGGACCCGATTCCCAGACTCGACCTTCGACCTGCAGCAGATGGCCGAGTCGTTCATTGGCCTCGAGACTGTACGGATCGAGTTGGAGCGCACGCCGCAGATGTCGTTCGGCTTCGGCCAGCCTGCCCAGGTGTTCGTGCTTCCGGGCCAGGCCGAGGGCGGCTATGAATTCCCATCGGCCACGATCGTGAGGCAGCGTCTGATACAGATCAATCGCCAGTTCATGCAGGCTTTGGTCTGCCGCCGCTTTAGCGGCTAATGCCCGCACCAGCACGTCATCGGGGTGATTTTCAAGATACCGCTGAGCCGGGGCCAGTGATTCCGGGCGTCGTTCCTGCACGGCGATTCGAATGGCTGTCCGTTGACGTTGCCGGTCGGTCGGGAACAGGGCGGGTTGCAGGCACAACGCGACTCCCGACAGCAGGATCGCGACGGCCAACGCAGTGCAGACGGTGTCGGCCTGCATCGGTGGCGCTGGCCGGTGTGCCGCCGACTGCTGCGGAAATGGGACGGCGGCACTCACTCGGCCGCGCCTTTTCGCGGGCGGGCTTCGGTGAGTAATCCCCAGACGACAAGTAACGTACCCAATGTCAAGAAGACCACGCTGGCCGGAATCAGAACGTGGGCCGCATCGTCGTGGTTCGGAAAGGGGACCAATTGCGAATGGGCGAATGCCTGTTCAGCAGCAAGCAGAAATAATGCGCCGGACAGCAACTTCATCGAAAATCTCCGAACACATCGCCGATGGGAAATGAATGGGCCTTCGAAATGCAAGCGGTTCGCGAAGACACGGCAGAACCGTCTTCAGCCAGACTAACACAGCCAGTGCGAGAAAGGCAAACTGCCCGACACATTTCGCCGGGGCAATGCTGCTGCCGTGGGCGACGCGGTTTGCGACATCTTCCGAAGAGGGTACCATAGTCTGTCTGTTCGTCGGTCTGGTTCATTCGATCGAATTCAGTTCCCATCTGATGTTGCACGTCCGTTCGAGAAAATTTGTCTTAGCGCTGCTGTTCGCCGCGGTGGCCCTGATTGTGGCCTGGCGCGGGCCGTGGGCGGCGGCCACGTATTGCCGTTCCCGTGGTGTGGCCGCGTTGGAAAGTCATCACGAGGAGTTGGCCTCGGAGTGGTTCCATCGTGCCGAGTCGTTTGAGCCACAGAGCGGTCACACGCAATTCCTGCTGGCCCGGACGTGTCGGCATCGAAACGAGTATGAGCAGGCGGGACGCTACCTGGAACGGGCCGTTGCCCTGGGGTTTCCTCGCGAGCGGGCCGAACGCGAGCAATGGCTGGCGCTGGCCCAATTCGGCCGAACCGATCAACTGGGGCCCAGGCTGGACATTCTGCTGGCCGATCCCGGCGAGGATGAGCGCGAAATTCTGTCGGCCCTGGCAAATGGACTGACAAATTCTCTCGACCTCGATTCTGCCAACGCCGTCCTGGCCGAATGGATGAAGCGTTATCCGAACGATTCCGACAGCTATGCTTGCGCAGGGCAGTTTCGTCAGGCGTTGGGAGAATGGCCGAAGGCAATCGAGTTATATCGCAAATCGTTACAACTTCTGCCGGAACGCGACTCTGTACGGTTGAGCCTGGCACAGTGTCTGGCATCGGCCCGGGAACCGGCGGCAGCCGAGCAGGAGTATCGACAAGTCCTGCGGCGGCAACCCGATCGTATTGAGGTGGTGTTGGGATTAGGGGCCTGTCTGGTTGATTTGGGGCGTGTTGCGGCGGCCCGGCAGATTTTGGGCGAAGCCTTGCGACTCGATCCCGTGAATTTCGACGCCGCCCGCTTACTCGGTGAATTGGAATTATCCCAAGACCAGGTCGACGAGGCCGTGAAGATTCTGCGGCCCCTCGCCGAGCGCTGGCCGCACGACATTCAAGTCTGCACATTGATGTCGCGGGCGTTGCGCGAAGCGGGTGAGTTGGACCAGTCCCAGGCCTACTCTCAAGAGGTGGAACGGGCGCGTGCCGCACTGCAGGCGGTCGAGGGACTCATCGAGCACGTGAAGCGGGAACGCGCCGATGTGTCCGCGCGCTATCAGATTGGAAAACTGCTGCTCGACCATCAATCGCGGGAGCAGGGGGTCGGCTGGTTACAGTCGGTGTTGCTGTATGATCCTGAACATGGGCCGGCGCACAGCGCCCTGGCGCGGTATTACGAAAGCGTGGGAAATGTGAAGCTTGCTGAGTTCCATCGCAGCCACACGAATTCCACCGCGGAGGGCGAGCGTGATCTTTAAAGACCTGGTCGCTGGTTGGGGAGGCCTCGGCAGCATTGCGGTCGCACTGGCCCTGTGCCTGGGGTGCTCGAATTCTCCTTCGGCAGATCCCGTTGGCAACAAAGTCTCTGCGAAAGGGGAGTTGGCGGAACCCGGGCGTCCGGCCGATGTCAAATCGGCTCTGCGTTTTCGCGATGTGACTCGCGAGTCGGGACTCGACTTCACGTATCACGATGGCCAGGAAGCCGAGTTGTTTACGCTGCTCGAAACCCTGGGCGGGGGATTGGCCGCGTGTGATGTGGATGGCGATGGTGCCATTGATCTCGTCATCGCGGGAGGGGGCCGGTTCGTGGGGCCGGACCAGGTCGCTGGGTTGCCGCCCGGCTGCTTTCGCAACGACGGAACCGGACACTTTACCGAGATCAGTCTGGCTGCCGGAATGACCGCGGCGGCACACTACAGCCATGGCATCGCGGCCGGCGATTATGACAACGACGGGTTCCCGGACCTGGTCATGACCGGTTATGACCAACTGGCCATTTATCGAAACAATGGCGACGGCACGTTTTCCGTAGCGGAACCGGCCGACGTCGGTCTGGTCGATTCGCTGTGGAGCAGCAGCGCGGGCTGGGGGGACCTGGACGGAGATGGCAACCTCGATTTGTATGTGGTGCATTACGTGGACTGGTCCTTCACGCACAATCCCATTTGCCGGGCTGCGGCGAACTCGCCGCGTGATTTGTGTACCCCCAAAGCGTTTGAGCCTTTGCCCGATTCTCTGTATATGAGTCGAGGGGATGGCACCTTTCAGAACGTTTCGCAAGACGCGGGTCTGCGTACCGATGGAAAAGGATTGGGAGTCGTCATTTCGGACCTGGATGCCGACGGCCGGGTCGACATCTTTGTCTGCAACGATACAACCCCGAACTTTCTGTATCGCAATCTGGGAGGGGGCCAACTGCAGGAA
>JAFEBR010000720.1 GCA_018242565.1 Planctomycetota bacterium
GTGTGACGGCATTCATTGTATCGTCCCCAGGGTAATCCGTGTTCATCTGCGTTCATCTGTGGCTATTCGGGCCGTCTCAGAAGCAGATCAAGGAGAAAATGAAATTTGATCCCGACGATGGTATCGCGATTATGCCTGAACACTACTGCCCCCCAAAAAAAGGACGGCATACACGGAATAGAACATTCGTAAAATCGGCCGGACTTAGCGTGCTGCGCGGCCGCTCCGGGCTTTCACACTCCCTGCATGAGCCGAACCGACCGGCTGTTCGTGAGACTTACCCCGTTCCCGAAGTTCGAAAGCGCGCACAATTTGCTATAAAGTGCGTGGCCGCACACCGTTTTTTCCAGGTCTCTTGCCCCCTTCCAACCGGCTCGCGGCCATCGAACGGCCGCGAGATCGTAGTTCGAAAGTCCATGTTGCATGCCTGTCTCCGGGATCATCCGCCGCGCACGCCGAGCGTGGCCCTTGGGCTGCGCGGTCGGTTTGTCGCTGTTGTGGGGTTTGGGGCAGATTGAGCGCGATCGCAACTGGTGGACGGGGATGTGCTTTTACATTCCCTCGGCGGTGCTCGCCGTCGTGTGGCTGGTCTTGGCGGCTGTGTCTGTCCGATCGCGCGCATGGCGGCGTGTGACCTGGTCGCTGCTGTTTGCACTGCCGCCGCTGGTGATGGTGGTTGCCGTCGAGAACCGTCTGTTCTCGCGACCACCCGTGGTCGCCGCGGGTGAGTCGGTGCGCCTCGTGCATTGGAATATTGCCGGCCGTCTCAGACCGACAACCACTGCCGCCCTGCTGAAGCAGCACGCCGATCTGTACGTCTTATCGGAGGTCGGCGACCGCGACGAAGTCGCAATGTTCAGCAAAGCGTGTGGTCCCGATTATTCCTCGGTGACCGCGTTGAATCTGGCGGTGGTCGCGCGGGGCAAGGTCACGATGTCGCGCTGGCTGGCCCGCCAGCCGAAAGTCCTGGCGACCCTGGTGACCTGCACCCTGCCACAACGGACCGTGCGCGTGTTGGTCGTCGATTTGCCGTCGTGGATTCAGATCCCGCGCGATCCCCTGCTTGCCGAGATCTGTGAACTGATTGCGACACACCAGCCGGACTTGGTGGTGGGCGATTTCAACGCGCCCCGACGTTCCCGCCGTCTGGCCCAGCTCCCGGCGGGCTATCAGCACGCTTACGAAACCGTGGGGAGTGGTTGGGGTTGCACCTGGCCGGTGCCTGTCCCCGTTTATGCGCTCGATCACTGCCTGCATTCCGCCGAGATTCAACCCCGGCACTATGAACTGCAGGCGACCTGGTCCAGCGACCACCGGTTTCAGGTGTTTGACTTCCAGTAACGGCGTGGCCGGCGTCAGTCAGCCATTAGGCCCACAGGGGCAGAACGGGGATCGGTGCAGGCACCGGCCTGATGCGCCAGGAACGCGGGGATTTCGCCCGGCGCTCGGACGGCTTTTTCGGCACCCGGCTGCGGACCAGCGGCAGAAACGGGGTGAGTTCCCGCTTTTCGGCCGGTAGGGGAGCCGATACAATAGAGATATCGGGGTTTACCGATGTGTCCTGCCTGATGATCCGCGAAGGGGCTGCCTTTCGCCCCAACGTCCTGCCGAATCCTCCGCCCGGAGTTACCGACATATGTCCTTCCGCTCACCCGCGTCGTTCCGATATTGTGACGGTCTTTCGCGCCGGTCTTTCCTGCAAATCGGCGGTCTGGCGCTGGGCGGCTTGACGCTGGAAGGCTTATTGCGGGCCGAAGAACGCGCCAAAATCACCAAGTCACACAAATCGGTGATCATGGTGTACCTGTCCGGGGGCTTGGCCCACCAGGATTCGTTCGATCTGAAACCGGACGCACCGGCGGAAGTCCGTGGTGAGTTCAAACCGATCGACACGGTCGTGCCGGGCCTGCAGATCTGTGAACTGCTCCCGGAACTGGCGCTGACTGCCGACAAGTACTCGCTGATTCGATCGATCGTGGGCTTGCGCGACGAGCACAGCAGCTTTCAGACCATTACCGGTTACCAGATGGGGGAATCGCAGCGTGACGGACGGCCCCACTTCGGCTCGTGCGTGACCCGCATTCTGGGCGGGACCAGTCCGGTCGTCCCCGCGTTTGTGGATCTGTTTCCGACGATGCAGCATCGCCCGTACAACTCGCCTGGGCCGGGCGTGTTCGGCGCCCAGTCCGCGGGGGTCAAGGCGGATGGCGAAGACCTCGCCAGCATGAAGTTGCGATACATTACTCCCGAACAGTTCTCCGATCGGCGGAAACTGCTGGATTGCGTCGATCGCCTGCGGAATGATGCCGGCAATGATCGCCTGCTCGCCGCGGACTCGGCGTATCAGCGGGCGTTTGACGTATTGACCTCCAGCCGACTGGTCGAGGCTCTCGACGTTTCGAAGGAAGACGCCGAAGTCCGCCAAGCGTACAGTGCCGGTTCCTCGAAGCATCAGGGGGATGGCGCCCCGCTGTGGAACGAACAATTGCTCGTGGCGCGGCGACTGGTGGAAGCCGGCGTGAGGTGCGTGAGCGTGGCCTACGGGTTTTGGGACACTCACGGCGGGAACTTCAATCATCTGAAGCAGAACCTGCCGGTGTTCGACAAGGGCATCGCGGCTTTGGTTCGCGATCTGTACGAGCGGGGCATGGATAAGGATACGACGCTGGTCGTGTGGGGCGAATTTGGCCGGACACCCAAGATCAATAAAGACGCCGGCCGCGATCACTGGCCGCGGGTGAATGGCGCCTTGATTGCCGGCGGCGGCCTGCGGATGGGACAGGTGATCGGCTCGACCGATGCCCTGGCCGACTCGGCGAAAGACCGCCCGGTCCATTACCAGGATGTGTTGATGACCATGTACCAGAA
>JAFEBR010000721.1 GCA_018242565.1 Planctomycetota bacterium
AAGGCCTTCAGGTCTTCCGACGATGCAGGTTCGAGCCTGTCTGCAGTGACCGGTTGCCGCGATTCCGGCGAGGGTTCGGCATCGTGTGCAAACCATTCCCGCACCAGGGGCTCGGGCACCTGCAACACCGTCGCCTTGATGAGCAACTGGTCAAAGGGGACTTCGCCCCAGGCTTTCAACCGGGCTGCAATCTCCTGATGTCGGGCCGCCGAGGCCAGAATGCGGAGCGTCGATTTGTCCTCCGGACTCACCACCGTTCCCGTGCCGACTAAAAAATCGACCAGCAACTGCTGGGCATTGGCTGGCGACAATTCGTGTCGCTGTGCCAGTCGTTCGAGCAGGTCGGCCACGTCATAATATCGCTCGATGCGTTCGACTCGCGGGCCGCGCGGACCATCCGCCGTCGGATTCGATTCATCCACCGCCAGCAGGGCCCGACCGGGCAACGCCAGAGCCAGGACCAGCAGTAAGGCACTCCAGCACCACCACGGAGTTCGTTCGCGACATCCTTGTCTTAGCGACATAATTCTCTCCAGTCTTTGAGTCGTGATTTCGACCGGCTTCATTCCCGGGAACACGGGAACCGGTTTCAACGATTGTTTCAGTTCCAGAACATTCAACAACGTGCGGGCATACTGTGCCGGTTCGCAGCACAGGGCCGAGATCAGTTCTTCGTCAACACACCGCTCAGCTTCACGGACCAGGGCGCGGCAGATCCCGCGGACCAGTGGATGGAACCACCACACACCACACGCCAGGGTCTGCAGGCAGCCCACCCAGAGATCACCACGACGAACGTGAATCAGTTCGTGCGCCAGAATCGGCACGAGGTCAGCCACCGGACGCCCCACCACAATCACCTCGGGCAATACAATGACCGGGCGGAACAGTCCCATCACTGCCGGTCCTATCCGGGTGGCGGAAATCACCAAGCGCACGCGTCGTTGAATCCGCAACCGCCTTTGCAGTTGCTCGAGTGCCGCCAGCAGTTCGGGTGAAGTGGGACACGCAGCCTCCTGAATCTCGCGCCAGCAGCGCTGCGACCGCACCAGGGTTTTCACGAGCCACAGACCGCTCCCCAGACACCACAGCGTGGCGAATGCCCAGGCGCTTATCTGCCACGCCGACTGCCAGGACGCGGCCGATTTCAGCCACTCTGAGTCCTTCGCGACCGTCGGCCCGGGGAATTCTGGCCGGTCATGGCCGAGGAACAATTCGTCGTCGTCGACCGTGACACTGTCGCCATCTCCCGCCGCCGCCAACGACAAGGGCAACTCATGCACGTGCACCATGGGGGCTGCCGCCAAGTCGAGTTCCAGGCGTTCTTCGGGCTGAATCCAGCAGAACACCCCCAGGGCACTCGCCCAGATCGGTGGAGTGATACATTTCAGCAACACGGCCAACCACAAAGCGTGCGCCAGATGGGGTCGGTTCCGCCCCCAGAGACCGACCGCGGCCGACATGACCGCTGCCAGCAACGTGACCTGCCAGGTGTGGCGCCAGGCGAGTTCCAGAACTTCAGTGGGCATCGCGCGGCTCCTCGTGTTCGAGCCGATCGATCAGTTTCCGCAACTTGGCGAGTTCGGCGTCACTGATGCCCCCTTCTTCAATCAGATGTTGCATCAGCGGCAGCGCCTCGCCACCAAACAGGCGGTCCACGAGTTCATCAACCGCCTGGCCGATCACCTTGCGAGGCTCAACACGCGGGGCATAAACCAGCGTGCGGCCTTCCAGCTTCGCCTTCACATAGCCCTTGGTTTCCAAACGGCGCAAATAGGTTTGCACCGTGGTGAAGTCGATCTCTCGACCGGGGGGAAAGGCTTCGTGTACTTGGCGGACAGTGGCCTGGCCCAATTGCCAGAGCACACGGGCGACCTCCATTTCTCCCTTTGACAGCGGCGGCCTGCGGGCCATCTTGTGTCCTCCCTGAACAATGACAACTGTACGTGACGGATTGTAATTACAGTTGTCATTGAGTCAAGAGGAAGCGAGCCAAATTGTCAAAAACTTGAAATCAACGGCTTCAGCCAGCTCAGGGCGACAGACCACCTACCGTCCGTCCAGCGATTTTTTGGGTGACATCTATCACGACCGGGCGATTTCCCATCTCGCCACTCGCGTGAACCTGCCGCCCTTCCTGGTTAACATCGATCTTGGTCAGATCCCCCGAGTTCGCTGCGACCGGTTGCCAATGACACCTGCACATTCTCAATTCACAACACGCCTGCTCACTCTGGGCGCAATGCTGCTGGCCACCGCCGCCGCGTCAGCCGCAGAGTCCCCAACCTGGAACTTGCGGCCGATCTCCGGAGGCGATGGCGAATTCCTGACCGAAGCGCTGCTGGGACGTGAGGTTCGCTCAGCCCGCCCCCGCGCCTCGGGAAAATTCGCCAGCTACCAGTATTATCAGCTTCCCGATGACGCACCGCGTCAAACGGGCGTCGCCATTATTGAAGTCTCATTCGTCGACACCGGACGCGGCACGATCAACTTGCAATACAATTCGGCGGGTGTACCCGCCTTCGTTCCGTACCGCGAGGCCGAAGAACGGCGTTCGACGGGGTTCTCGAATCGGGGTGGTTTCAAAACCGCCGTCTTTCGTCTCGCCCGTCCCGATTTTTGCCGGGCGCAAAACCAGAACGCCGACCTGAGGCTGACATTCTCCGATCCGCAGACCCAGGTTCGAATCGCCTCGGTAGTTTTGTCGTGGGGCCCCACTCCCTTAAGTGAGCGGTTGTTTGCCCGCCCCTGGCTGGAACCGTGGACTGGCCCCACACGACAGGATGTCGACGCGACGACACTCCACCATAAAGTCTTGTGCGGTTACCAGGGCTGGTTTCGCTGTCCGGGTGATCCCGAAGACCGAGGCTGGGTCCACTGGAGCCGTGATTCCCAGTCCCTCGATGCCCGCACCGTCACGGTCGATCTCTGGCCCGATCTGTCGGAATTCGGCGACGACGAAACGTATCCCACTCCCGGCTTCACGATCGACAACAACCGCCCGGCCCGCCTCTTCAGCTCGGTGGATCCGCGCACGATTGATCGACATTTTGACTGGATGCAGACCTATGGTCTCGACGGGGTCTTCGTCCAACGCTTTGTCGTAGAAACCGGGGGGCCCGACAGTGTCCGCGTGCTGGGATACTCCCGCCGGGCGGCGAACCGCACCGGCCGCGTCTTCGCCGTCGAATACGATCTATCGGGAACACCGAAAGAACAGTTGTTCGACCGCGTCACGGCCGACTGGAAATGGCTGATCGACAATCTGCAGATCACCAGCGACCCGCGTTACCTGCACCATGCTGGCTTACCGGTCCTGGGACTGTGGGGCTTTTATCCAGACCGGTTTGACGGTGCCACCGCGCACCGACTGATTGACTTTTTTCAGTCGCCAGGACCTTACCAGGCTCGCCTGGTGGGTGGCTGTGATCACCGCTGGCGCACCCTGGGGGACGCTGACTGGGCCCGTGCCTTTCGCAGGCTCGATGTTATCAGCCCGTGGAATGTAGGCAATACCCGCAAAACCGCCGCAGGCACACTGGCCAATACCCGCTCGTGGAGCGACGATCTGGCCGAAGCCCGCCGTCACAATCGGGGCTTCATGCCGGTGATCTATCCGGGATTCAGTTGGGACCACCTGCAACGCCAGCCGGCCGGCACGACCCAAATCGATCGACTGGGTGGCGAGTTCTTCTGGCGGCAGTTTCAGGACGCGGCCCAACTCGAAGTCGAGTTTGTCAAAATCGCCATGTTTGACGAAGTCGATGAAGGGACCGCCATCTTCAAAGTCACAAACCAACCGCCACGGGAAACGCACTTTGTCACATTCCCCGGCCAGCCCAGTGACTGGTACCTGCGCCTGGCTGCTGAAGGAACCCGCCTGATCCGCCTCGAGCGGGCGAACGTTCCGTTTCGTGAACTGCCCCGCTGAACCCCAGTACCGATCGCCAGCAGCGAAAACGACCACCCCGGTCGATGCTTCGCGCCGGCTTAGGCCAGGGCACCTCGTTCGATGAGGTCCCGGGTCAGTTCCCACACAGCTTGAGCCGAATCAGTCGGGCTGCTCGCGGGATCACCCAGGCATCCCCACAGCGCGCGATCGAGCCCGGCAGGACATTCCAGTTCGGCGTGCAAATCGCCAGCGCAGCCACCCAACCAGCCGATCGGCAGGATCCAGGCCTGCCGGGCCAGTGCGACGCGTGCCTCGTGGACCGTGCCCGGGCCCCCCTCGATGACGATATACAAGGACGCCAATCGCCCCAGGACTTCACGGCGGTCCGCCATGTTCTGCCCGGCGTACAACGTCCGACCGTAATCCCAGGTGAATTCATGGTGCGGAAGAATGTGGTACACCTCGGCGGAACTTCCACGGGCCCTGGCAGCCGCATCAAAAGCACGCCCCACCGATTCGCCGGCTCCCCCGACCCCACCCGTGATCAAGACCAACTCAGGCAAACCGGCGAGCAGTTTCCCCAGCGCGGCCGATGTTTCCAGACTTTGGTCATGCCAGAAAGCTGAGCTGCCAATGATGACCACCCGGGGCCCCCTCGGCAGTTCGGCGGCAATCCGCGCGGCTTCGGCGTCATAATCCAGATCGGGCATTGATCATTCTCCCCGGGACGAAATCTTTTAGAATTTGGATGAGTCGGCTAACAGGCAAAGAGTCTTCAGGCAGGGTTGGGTGGCTGGAGCGACAGGAGTGTAATTCCAGAACATTATTCCATGGCGCGCGCCGAGTCCCACAGGCGTGCCGGGATAGAATTGCAAACGATTATTCAACGTCTATGGAGCTCTCTGTTCCGTCAATGACCCGCCAATAACCAAAATGCCACTTCCACGAAGTTTCAGCCCCGACTTCAGAATACCAACACGCAATTTTCATGACGGCTTTCGGACAAATGCGGCAAGCGGACATAACAGGGCGATAAAAGCGCGAAACGAAGTCGCACTCACTCCCGCCCACTCGGCTGCCGACCCAGCAGGCCGGTCCAATGCTCAACACGTATAACATCGGGACACACGCTAAGGTCGTGAGTGTCCACTTCGCCCACCTCTTCCGCTGATTGACGATCCGCACTGTCAGCCAGACGCAGAAGGCGGCAAAGGCAGCGGACAGGGCGGGGAGGAGGATCGTCATCGAGATTTCCGAGGCCGGACTAGCACCCAACTATCGTCGTTGACGGCCAGAGAGTGATACTCCCAGCCACCATTCGGCAATCGAAAGCGGCATGAGATCAGAGGAAGGCCATCAAAAACCTCGTAAACCCGAACCGACCGCCCTCGCGCAATCAATCGTTTATAAAGCCGTTAGGTCATGGCAGGGAACCTGTAACCCGGAGCATTAATACCGCTGGGAATATTTACAATGCGAATGCGGTCACCGACTTTCAGGGATTTCCACGGCTCATCCATGCCCAGCATTTTACCCGCCGGGGAGCGGAGGCGGAAAGGCGAACCTGCGCTGTGACTTCCGAACAACCTGGCGCAATCGGTAATCTTAAGTTTACTCACGGCATCCGCGGGGCCGAATGAGGCATATCTCCGGAGCCGCGCTTGAAATATCATATCAACTGAATACTTGTGTTTGCTCACGCAGGTCTGCACGAATGGAAATATCGGCTCCGCCCCGCTCCGGTAGGCCTCACGCCTGTGATCCGATGGGGTTCAGCACGATGGATGGAATTCTGATTCTTGGGTGCGTGAGCTTAGCCGTCGCAGGTGATGCTTTCAGCTCAATTCGGGACTACCCAGACCGGATTTGGCCCAGATCAGGTGGCATTGGAGCCGCGACCCAGGTTCTTGGCTGGATTTTGTCCGGCACCTTCTTTGC
>JAFEBR010000722.1 GCA_018242565.1 Planctomycetota bacterium
AAGTCATCGGCTCGCACGGCAGCGCTGGTCCTGTCGGCGATCGGCCTGGTGGTGATGGTTGTCTGTGGCGGCTTTTTGCTCTCCGCTGGTGCCGCCAATAATCCGCAGTTGGCCCAATTTCAGCAGCAGGGGATGATGACCATCCTCATTGTCATTCTCGCCGGGCAAGGGGTGCTCTACATCGCCCAGATCGGAGCCCTGCTCCCCGGATCCGCTTCCGATTATTTAAACCAGTAGCGAATCCGATCGAGGGGCGGTTGCCGAGGTCTCGGCGAACGTCCGAGAGTTCAGCAACCAGACTGGGGATCGGCTGCTCAATCGGATTCCGGCAAAACTAAGAAATCTGTGACCAACGTCTGTGACATCCCCGACTGCCACCGCTGCGAATGCACCGAACTCCCGCGACGAGGTGGAGGGGCCGACTCAGCATCCCCGTGGCCGTTCCCGGTGGTTCAACCACCATAGCGCCATGCTGACGGCCTCGACCTTGGTCATCGTGCTGTCGTTTCTGCTGGCTGTCCGTTCCGATCAGCGCGTCGAGTTTCGTTTTCTGCGGGGCCGAGCGCTGCCCGATACGTGTCTGACTCGCACCGTGCTGCACATTCCCTGTCCCGGTTGTGGACTGACGCGCAGCTATATCTTTCTGGCCCAGGGAGACTGGAATGCCTCGTGGCAGATGCACAAGTTGGGATGGCTGCTCGCGTTGGCCACTCTGTTCCAGATTCCCTACCGCAGCTACATCCTGCTGACTGGGCACACGGCACCCATCGGCGTGGTTTGGCCGAAACGCTTTGGCAACCTGATTCTGGTGCTGTTGATTGTGCACGGCGTGATTCGAGCCGTGTTTCACTTCTGGTCGTAGGCCAACCCCTGGTCACCAGGAACGCTCCCGACAAAAAGTTGGCGGCCTTTCAAAGCGGATTCAGCGTTACCAGATCGTCAGCGAGTTGCGGAACAATGCGGTCAGTTCGGTTTCTCCCGCGGGACGGGGAGAGAGTTTCGTGACGCGGTGTTGTGGCAGCGTCCCTCGCACCAGCGCGGGAATGTCGGCCTCCGTGTAACCGACTGCGGAGAGTCCGTTGGGCATCCCCAGTTTTTTCATGAAGTGAATCACCCGCCTGGCCAAAATTGGTCCGGCATCATTCGCCGTAGCATCAGACACATCGGCACCCAGCGCCTGCGCACCGCGCAAATGCCGCTCAGGGCACGCCGAGGCTGTAAACCGCACGACGGCGGGCGTGTTCAGAATGACCGACATTCCATGCGGTACCATAGGGTGATCGACCTGATAACCTGCTGGCAGGAAATTGCGGACGAGTCCTGCGACGGGGTACGACATGCCATGCGGCAGGTGCACACCGGCGTTTCCAAAGCCGATTCCCGCCATGGCCGAGGCCAGCAGCATCTGCCCCCGGGCTTCGTCGTCCGACGTGTCAGCAACCGCTCGTTCCAGAAACTCATTGACGATTTCCAGGGCCCGCAGGGCCCAGATATCGCTAATGGGATTCGAACCCTGATACGCGGGGCGTTCTATCGGTCGAGCCGGTCGCGGACGCTGATTGAACGGAATGGCTGTGTACGATTCCAGCGCGTGGCTCAGGACGTCGAGACCGGCCGAGGCCGCGACCGCCGCCGGTTGCGTCCGCGTATTCTCGGCATCGACGAGCCCCAGTGTGGGCTTCAAGTAACGGTGCGCGATTCCCGTTTTCATTTTCTCGCCGACCATGTCGAAGATCGCGACCCCCGTCGTTTCACTGCCTGTCCCTGCCGTGGTGGGAATCGCCACCAGCGGTTTGAGTGGCCCCGGCACAGGTCGGCCGCGGCCGATAGGCGCATTCACGTAGTCCAGGAACTCGGCGGGGTAGGTCGAATACAAGTTGGCAGCCTTGGCCGTATCGATGGTGCTGCCACCCCCCACGGCGATCAATCCATCAAATTTTCCCTCGGTGGCAAATTTCGCGGCGGCTTGAAAGACGGCGTCGGTCGGTTCGACCCGCACCTGGTCGTACAGGGCGTAGTCGATGTGGTTCTCGCGCAGCGATTCGAGCACGACCGCCCCGGTTGGCAAACTGACCAGCGCGGGGTCGATGACCAGCATCACCCGGCGGATGCCTAACTCGGCCAGATCCATCCCTACTTCACGCGTAATTCCTGTGCCGAACCGAATGTTCGACATGGCCATCTGAAAAGCGGTATCGTTCTGCATGTTCGGGATTTTAACGTATTTCCGTGGGGAAGGGGGAGGCTCTCTGGAACCGGCCTGCGACCATCGGGCACCGGTCGCAACAGTGGGGCCTTGAACAACTGGGCAGAGGCTGGCTCTGCGGTGCCGCTGCCCTATTCAGGTTCCGCTGTTTCGGTGGCTTCGCGTTGATAAATCCACCAGCCAAAGCCAGACAGGCTGGTGGCGGGAAAGACCTGCCTCAACACATAGCGATTCTGCTTCGTGTCGACCGTAGTCGAGTCGTGAGGCAAATCCCATTCGGAAGGCGTATGCCGTAACAACCAGTCGGTTCCTTCCGCGGGGACTTCCGTGTTGTCCACAAACGTCAGGAGTTTGCCCTGTTGTTTCAACTCGGCTCCGTGCCGGACGAAGAAATAAATCAGGGGTCGGCCGACTCGAAAGTTGTGATCGCCGGAAATGGTGATCGGCCCCTGGGGAGAGTGCTCTGCCACCCAGCGAAACGCGTCTGCATCGGGGCTGCGTGTTCCGATGACAAGTCGGGCCACGGGAAGTGCATTCAGCAGGCAGAATGCTCCCAACAGCAGGACGACGGCGCTGCGCCCGACCTTGCCGCGACGCCACCAGGCTGCCAGCAGACAGCCACTGGTGACATAAGCAAAAATCATCGGCACCAGAAAATGGCGTGGGTAGACGAATTGAAAACCACTCGCGGCGATGACTCCGGCCGGCGCGACGAACATGGCCACGGTCACCAGCAGGCCCCGCGCGGTGTCGTGCTTAAATTCGGCGAGGCAGGCGGCGACGATCAGCACCAGGGACACGGCTGCACTTGCGTAGGCCCACGGAGCCAGTTGGGGGCCGCCAACAACCAGTGAGAAAGCCGCCAACACCGTCTGCCCCAATTCCAGCTTTTCACCACCACCTTTGACCAGACCATCGACGTAAAACAGGTAAACGGCCAGAATCGCCAAAGTCGGCCAAAGATGCAGCATAAGCAGGGCCTGCATCCAGTGTCGCTTCTGGTACAGCTTGATCGCCGAATAGACGAAGAAACCGGCATACGCAAAGGCGAACGGCAGTTGCGACAGGAACCCGAGTGTACAGGTGACGGCAAACCCGACCCGCCACCAGAATCGAGGCCGTTCGAGAAATTCTTCGAGGAACCACCACGCCGCCAAAGTGAATCCCGTCAGGTAGGCGTAGCCGCGTGCTTCACTTCCGTAGAGTATTAGCACGTAAGAAAAGCTCAGCAGCAGCAACACCGGCAATCCGGCGCCCCGTTTTCGCCCGAGCAGGTAGCCGAAGATCAACCCCACCGTCGAGGCCAGAACCGCCGGTAACCGGTAGCTGAACGGTTCAGCGAGCGGCCCGAGGGCGTACATCACCAGGGTATTGATGATGTGATTGTTATCGAGCTGCAGAAAGAAGACCTGCACGGCCCGCGAGCAGTTGGCCGCCAGCTCCCACGACCAGATTTCGTCCAGAACCAGCTCACCCCGCGCGGCGGCCAACCGCAGACCGCAACCTGTCAGAATCAGGATCGCGGCCCACACTGTGCTGGGTGAGAGGTGTTTCCGGGGCGGCGGTGCGGTCATGTTCAGTGAGGGTTGTCGTGCTAATGGACGGATCGGGAAGCCAGCGTTTCATCCAGCGGAACACGGTCCAATCGGGCAACATTTCCTGACCGGCGACGAACCGCCGTTTCAACACGTCGAGGATCCGCCGTGCCCAGAGAAACTCGGTTGCCAGAATTCCCAAGCCTAACGGTATCACGACGACCGCCGGTCCGGGAGTGACCAGCATCACAATCCCCACCAGCACCACACTGAGTCCGACCACCAAGACCGAAAGTCGGCGGGCCAGACGCAACACCGCCCCGCGCTGACCGACCGAGGGCTGAGGAACCTGCGCTGGCTCCGGAGACACGCCCGAAACCACACGGGGCCCTGCGGTCGATTCCGTCTCTGCCAGATTGTTCGCGGTGCGACTCATATCCCCATTCTAACGGTTTCGCCCGGGCAATGGATCACGAATTTCCGGGCCGCGGGCAAACCGTGCCCTGGCGTTGCAGGATCTGACCCCCAGTCCCCCTCGACCTGCACGGATGAATTCCGCGACTCTGCCGTGGCGGGATTGACGCCGAAACCGCAATTTTGAGTGCCCCAGCCGTTCGCGCCGCCGCGAACTGTTGCTTTCTGCCAGCGTGGCGGGGGACGAATGCCGCTCAGGCCAGCAAATCAGCAATGACGCGGGCCTTGTACACATCCGTCAGCCGTTCCTCGCGACTGTTGTGTTCAAAGATCAGCGACTGATGGCTGAGACCGAGGGTGTGCAGAATTGTGGCGTGCAGGTCGGCTGTCTGCGTGCGGTTCGTGATCGAACGATAACCAAAATCATCGGTGGCCCCATAGGCCTGGCCGCCACGAATTCCGCCGCCGGCCAGCCAGACACTGAAACCATAGGGATGGTGATCTCGTCCCTCGTGGCCGCGGGTCTTGTTCGTATCGCGTTGTTCGGCGCCGGGGGTGCGACCGAATTCTCCCCCCCAGAGAACCAGCGTGGAATCGAGCAGGCCTCGCTGTCGCAAATCGGTCA
>JAFEBR010000723.1 GCA_018242565.1 Planctomycetota bacterium
AGAGCCTCGCGAAAACCGATGTTTTCGCGTTTCATTACGAAGGCGTAGCAATCCCCCCCTTCGTTACAAGACCAGCACTTGAACGATTGTCGCTCGACGTACACGACCATCGAGGGGTTGTGATCGTCGTGAAACGGGCACAATCCTTTGAATTCGCGTCCGCCTCGCTGGGGTTGCAGTGTGACCGATTCCGCAATCAAACCGACGATGTCAGTACGACTGCGAACTTCTTCTTTGAATCTCTGGTCGTCAACAAACACGGGCACGCACAGCGCTCCAGGCAAACCATGTCACGAGGCGCAATCGAAACTGGGCTCAAAGATCGGCAACATCCGCCCGTTGGGAGCCAAGGGGCATCTGCAGGTGGTTGAAAACAGCGGCAGCCTGATTGCTGGCTGCCTTGCGACGGACAAGGGAAATGGGGAATCGAGTTGGGTATTCAGGCAACGAGTTTTGAGCGAAAGAGACGGCCCTGCGGTTCGTGTTCAGCGACACAGCCACAGGCTGCTCTGCCGTCGTAAAGTCGCGGTCCTCTTTCCCCGCGGCGTGGGATTCTACGTGAGTGAAAAAGTCGGTCAAGAAATCGCTGTCGGCTGCGAGCCCTTTCTGAGTCGGCAGGGGGCGCGGTCGACTCGGCCCCGGGATTCGACAGGTTCTCGTGAACACGCACTTCTGCGAACCAGCTTTTCTCAGACAGAATTTCACAAGTGGACCCTCCCGGGAGGACCGGATCGTGTCGATGAAGAATTGCTGAAGATGTCGGACACTTGGGGTTTAAGAATTTTAACGATCGTAGGGACGGTGGGGAAGCGCTGATGCCGGGGTGCCGAGAAGCCTGCGGCTGACGCCTCAAGGGGTGCGTCTGTATCTGCTGGCGCCACAGGGAGTTTCGTCTCGAATTCTGGGTGGCGAATTGATGCGCAGGCTCGTGCCGCGGACGGTCGGGACGTTCCGATATGCTCCGCGTCGCGGGATCGGTGTGCTGAGCCACTGTTCAGGCAGATCGCATTCGAGGGTCTGCGTCCTCTTGGCCGCTCGGTCAGGAATTCTGAGTGATCGGAACTCAGCGAATCTGACGAGACATATAAGAGTGTACTTGTGGGAGTTGCGGCCCCGAGGGTAAAATCAAGCCGCGCGAGCGACTGCAGGTAACTCGATCGAAAGAGTAGGGTGATGCTCCAGATTCAAAACGGGTTGGGAAGTGCCAATTGCCAGGGGATACGGCGTCGTACGGCGCTGAAGGCCGGATTTCTGGGGCTGGCGGGCCTAACCACCGCCGACTTGTTGCGCATGCAGGCAGCCGGGGCGCCGATTCAGAAGGACAAGTCAGTCATTCTGATCTGGTTGGATGGAGGTCCCAGCCAGTTGGAGACCTACGATCCCAAACCGGAAGCCCCTTCCGATTATCGCGGTCCGTACGACGCAATCTCCACGAACGTCCCCGGTATTTACGTTTCGGAAACACTCCCGTTGCACGCCCGGCACGCCGAGAAAATGGTTCTGGTGCGGTCGGTGCATCATGGGACGGGTGATCATTTCGCCGGTGCGCACTGGATGCTCACGGGGCGGTTTGGTTCGACTTCGGTCAATCTGCCGCAGAAGTTTCCGTCTGTGGGGTCATATGTCGCCCGGGTGCGTGGACCGAATCAGCCGGGGGTGCCAGCCTACGTTGGTCTGCCGGCAGCACAAAGCGTGTATCTCTTTCCGGGATACCAGGGGGCCGCGTATCTGGGGCAGGCCTACAACCCGTTTGATGTGAATCGCGAACAGTCGTATCTGCCCGCGAACTACACCGCCGCGATCAATCCTCCCAAGTGCCTCGAGAATTTCACGTCGTCGGCTTCGACCCAGGCTGCGAGTCGAGTCGACCTGTTGAATGGTCTCGATACGATTCGCAAGAACCTCGACCACAGTGGGACGATGGAGGCCATGGACCGCTATCGGCAGGAAGCCTTCGAGATGATTCTGGGTGGCCGGGCCCGGCGGGCGTTTGACATGGATCAGGAAGATCCGCGGATGGCTGACAAGTACGGGCGTGGTCCCTGGGGGCGATACACCCTAATGGCCCGTCGTCTGGTGGAAGCCGGGGTCAGTTTTGTCACCGTCGATATGCCTCACTGGGATGATCACTCGAATATCAAGGAAGGACATGGCTACAAACTCCCACATGTCGATCAGGCTGTCAGTGCCTTGCTCGACGATCTGGCCGCGCGCAGTTTGCTCGACAATGTGCTCGTACTTGTGATGGGCGAGTTTGGCCGGACTCCGCGGATCAACAATGGTCAGCCGGGGATTCCCATTCCCGGGCGAGATCACTGGGGAGACGCCATTTCCGTAATGATGGCCGGGGGTGGGTTGAAAGGGGGCCAGGTGGTGGGACGCACGACCGACAAGGCAGAGCATCCTGTCGACCGACCGCTCAAGCCGGCGGACATCCTGGCCACGGTCTATCGCGTGATGGGCATTGATCCACAACTCGCCTTCAAGGATCACGCCGGGCGCCCAGTGCCGATTCTGGATGAAGGGAAGCCCATCGAAGAGATTCTGTAGGGCGTGGCCCCAGCCTTCGCAGCGTCGGGTAAAAGTGAGGGAAAAAAACGGACGAGCCGGTGTCCGAGTGAAGTCCACTCTGACACCGGCTCGTTGATTTCAGGTTTTACGGAAACGCGCTGCAGTTTCCGGTTGAACGGACTTATTTGGTCCGACCCGCCGAAAACGGACTGCCATGGACAGGCACGAAGCGAAGTTTGGAGCGCAACGCCGGATCGGCCGGAGGCGCGTCGTCAGCATCGTCTTCGCTGTCTTCGTTGGCCGGAATCGACCGGCTGCGAGTCACTGGCTGAGCCTTGGGTTTCGAATTCGATTTGGTGCGCGTGACATGACCCGGGAAACTGGCGGCCGGGCCGAGGGTATTGTCGGCATCGTCCGTGTGGACCGTTTCCCGTGCCTTGCCCCCGTCGGGAATCTTCAGGGTCATCCCTTCACGCACATCGTTGGGGCTTCGCAACTGCGAGCGATTTGCTTCGAAGATCTCATGATACCGACTGGCCGAGCCGAGATAGCGTGCCGCCAGGCTCGACAAAGTATCGCCAGCCTGAATGACGTGGGTGCGTCCGTTACCGGAGGCTGTGCCCGTTGTCCGGAGTGACGGACCGGTGGCTTTGGTTCCGGGAGTGGCTGACGGGCCAGAAGGTTCCCATTCCCGATTATGAACGGGGGTCTCTTCGGCCAATGCGTCGTCGACACCCAGCGAATCCACCGAGTCATGGTTGGCAATGCCGGGGCCGTGTGCAGTGTCTCGTGATTTCGCATCCTTCTTACCCGACTTGCGTTCGGAAATCTGCTTCGCGTTCGGAAGCGGAGCCGGCGTGTCGAGATCGTCGATTTTCTGGTCGTACGGACCTTTCCCCTGTTCGGCCAGTTCTTTGTCAAGCTGGTCCAGGTTTTCCACGGGGGGAGGGGTCTGCTCTTTACTCACTTCAGGTTCGCGACGAAAAAACAGAGCTCCCACGATTCCAATCAGCGCGAGCCCCAGTGACATTCCAATTTTCATATCTCGTTGCATGATCAATGCCCTTCACTTCTGCGACGCTCTGAATCCGAAAACTTCAGGAAGAAACTTCCTGCCACAAGTCTACCCCCGAATTTCGACGCGGCAGGGAAAGCGCCGCCCGAGTTGAGGAAAACCTGCCGGAAAACGAGTGCCAGCCCAACAGGCTTGCCGGTTCTGCGGGGGCTGCCGGATTTGCGGATCGATCTGCACCTGCTACCCGACAACACACCGGGCTCGAGCGGTGCCATCGAGGAGGGAGGCTCGCGCTTTCGGCGTGGCATCGGAAGAGTGCGTTCGTCGGCTACAAAAGCCGCAAGCGCTGGCCCAGGCCGCGAGCCGAAACGGTCAATCGCGTGAGAACTCGCGAAATGACGTGCCGGCGGAATTGAGAGTCGTGAACCAGCCTGCGGATTCGGGACACCCAGTTTTGCTCTTTCTGGCGGAGCAGTTCGGCGGTTCGAACATTACGGGCATTCAACCGCAACAGGCGGCGGTCACGGTTGGTGCAGCGGGGGTCACCCGCGATGACTTCGTCGCAGGCAGCCAGCGCGGCGTGCAAAGTCTTGTCTGATCCGCGCGCCCGACCCAGTTCGCAGGCGATTCGAAACACAATGGTTTGGATGACTTCGGGCGAGTGCGCTGGGTCCGCGCAGACTGTCTGCAAAATCTTGCGGCAGGCGGGCAGCAACTGCAGGTGGTTCCCTCCACGGCTGACGATGGTCGCCGCCTCGAGAAACAAATCGCGGCACGTGACAGACACCGCGGCCGGCTCTGTGTGCTGGCTGGCCGGACGGTTCGCGACCAACTGCTCGATCTCGCTCAGGAATTCCGGCACGCTGTTGTGCGATCCGATTCCCGTTGCGGATTTCACAATCGAGCGGCCGGCCTCGATCAGCGCGTCTTGCAGATCGGGCTGAGCGATGATTTCGGCGAGGCGCTGTTCAAAGTCGGCCACTGTCGGAAGCCGGGGGACGGGCTGATCACTCAACGAGTCCGTTCGACCAATCGACTCGTACGTTGCGGTTTGCAGAAAGATCACCGGCACATCGCGGAACATGGCTTCCAGGGCGGCCGTGGTACAGTAATTGACCATGGCCGCGACATCACTGGCGTTGACTACCAGATCGAGAGCATCAGTTTCCCGCAGCAGGTAATTGCTCGGAGCATCGATCTGCAACTGCCGATAGAAGTCAAAATGGTCATAACCCGGGTGGGGTTTCGTAATAAACGTGTACTCGGGATGTCGTCGAGCCAGTTCGACGAGTTCGTAAAAGGCCTGTCGTTGTGCCCCCATGGGGGACACGTGACTTGCCAATCCATGGTTCACGGCCGCCGTCAGAATTGAAATGACAGGTCGATCGGTTGGGATCTTGAGAAGCCGTCGCGCTTCAAGCTGTCGGCGGGCGCGTTCCGCCTGCGAGCGGGGGGCGGGCAATGTCGCCCCCGGTCGGTTGTAACGCAGGCTGCCGATGACGCTCAGTCTTTCGGGAGCCACTCCGAAGCGTGCGAGTTCGACGGCATCCCGCTGCCACCACAGGAAGACGTGGTCGGCGTCACCCACAACGCCACGATAGCCGACGACGGGACGCAACCCGCCGTGGATCAAGGCGACGGTGGGTATGCCCCGCCCCTTCGCGACCCGCACCATCGTACGTTCGAGTACGAATGATTCATGAGCAAATACAGCCACGTCAGGACGCAATTCATCGAGCAACGTGCTGAACGATTGGCCAATCCTGGCGGCGCGGAGCATTTCGCGCCACTGACGGCGGAATTGAAACCGCAGGTATCGATTGGCGAACAGGGCCGGGTACGGACCAGTGTACTTCGCCTGAAACGCGGGTAGAGCACGCCAGGCCTGTTTGAGCTTCCTGGCGGTCGCGGTGTCATGCCAGGGTTTCGATTTCACGGGGCTGCATTCGTGTGCTCTGACCCGGACCGTTCGCCAGCCCGGTGTCGCGTGAAAGGCTTGTTCGATCGCGACAAGCTCCGTTTCGTTATGCAGATTGACCACGAGCAAGGCCACGCGATCTGTGGCGGCGGATGCGGAATCGCCCGCATGACGTGGTGCCGGCGGATGCGTCCAGAGAACGTGCCCTGGGGTCTGCGGTGTCAATTCAGCGCTGGGCGAAATGCGAGTTGCGGGAGCATTGGCGGTCAACGATACCGGGTAGCGGTGGCCGGGCACGCTATGGTTCAATCCTTCGGGGACCGGCGGGCGATGACAATCGAGGAATTGCAGAGGGCGGTCCGCCTGTTCCGCCAGCCAGCGTAGAACGGCTTGTGCCAGGCTGGCGGATTCACGGATCAGCGGGGGAGGCATCTTCCGTGTCAGAGGCGCGCGGGGAGTTCGAAAAGCGAACAGCCGGCTGTGAGGGAACTGCTGCAGGATCCGCTCATAAATCGTGTTCGCGTTCAGGCAGATTTCAAACGGACAGGTGTTTTCGAAACGCTGAGCTTCGGCCAATGAGAACGACGTGTAGGTCAGCGGCGCCAGAGATTCGTCCCACCAGGCTGATGCCAGCACACGGGCTTCGTCACTATTGCGGCTGATGTCTGCAGGGGTGAGAAAATCCCACTCGTCGACGAAGGGCACGCCCAACCGTCGCAAGCATTCCGCAACGGACGGGTTCGCAGTCACGGGCCGCAGTCGCTCGAATGGACGGTCTGGCGCAGCGGCCAGCGACTCGACCTGCGAACGGTTCGTCACAAATACCAAATCCATGGCTGCTCCCCCCTCCGTGTCTGCCCTTCAGATCCGTTTTGGCTAGGCCATCTCGGACAACAATGTGGCGGGCAGAATGTCTCCATAGGCCGCCCGAAATAACTCCAATGAACGCCGAATCGTCGGAGTTTCACCAACGGGCGGTGGTGGGGAAGGATAGCTGAATTGGGATGACTGGTTCAATCCCTTTTCGAAACACAGGATCAGCCGCCGACCCGTTGATTCAGGGAGCTTCGGCAGAATGAGTTGCTCAAACCGTCGCCAGTACTGCCGGCAGTCCGGGTCTTTCATAAGTTGCTGGATTTCCTGGATCCAGCTGTTGTATCCGGCGCCCAATCGTGCCTGTGCGATGGCATTCTCGGTGAACAAATCGTATTGGACAACCTGTTTGGAGAAGAGACCGAGTGGTTCCAGCACGGCACGGGCTTCGTCAGGCGAGACCCAGGCCGTGAAAGAGTCGGGCTTGGGGGAGTTGATTGCCATGGGAAAGTCGGGGCGAATGGCGATACCGGCATCGAGGTGCGCACGATTCATCACCTCTACCACGAGTCGGCCACCAGGTTTCAAGACCCGAGCCATTTCCCGAAGGAGATTGGGCCATTCGCCAAAATGCAGCAAAAACCAGAACGAAATGACGGTGTCGAAACACTCGTCCGGAGCGGGCAGATTGTACGCCGAACAGACGTTGCAGAAATACGGGCGAGACGCGATTTTCAGGCCAGCCTCGAGCATCGCCGCACTGATGTCGACCGCGACCACCGGATGACCCTGGGCCGCCACCCGGCGTGAGAATCGACCCGTTCCGGCTCCGACGTCGAGGGTCCAACCCTGGGCCCACGCTTCGGCAAAATCTTCTTCGACGGACATCGCGACCGTGGGCTGTGAGGTCGCGGCGACATACCGATCGACGCTTTCGGACGATTGCCAGAGGCCTTCTTTCCGCTTGCGGATATTGATGACCGGCCCATTCTGGGGCGAGGCATTCAGCAAACGATTTATACGCCGGCGGACTTTTCCTAATAACCCCATGGAAGTGAACAGCTTCCTTTTCTGCCACGACTGAACTGCCACACGACCGTTTCCGCTACGAGCGGGCATTCGTACGAAATCCGGCCACGCCTACAGAAGCCGTTCCATAGGGGTGTCTCGCAAGTTGTGGTATATACAAACTGATTGTCTGGGGAAATAGAAGTACTGTTCGGGAAAACGGATTTTCCCTGGGATTGTTGGAACCGGTCTGGTGTTTGGTGGGGAAGTCGCGTGACATGATTCGGGAGGGCAATGCCGATTCCCTTGCGGCCAACATTTGAAAATGGTACTCCACGCGCGGTTCAGAATTTTTCCGGGAACACAGAATGGATATTGCGATCATTCCCGCCCGCGGTGGCAGCAAACGTATCCCGCGCAAGAACATTCGATCTTTCTGCGGTAAGCCCATGATTGCCTGGTCCATCGCCGCGGCGCGGAACTCTGGTCTGTTTAACGCCGTGCTCGTATCGACCGACGACGAAGAAATTGCGGCCGTCGCCGAGGAATACGGTGCTGAAGCACCGTTCCGGCGTCCACCTCATTTGGCCAATGATTTTGCGCCGACCGTTCCGGTCGTTGTGCATGCGATGGATTGGTTTGAACAGAACCGCCAGCCGATCCGGTTTGTCTGTTGCATTTACCCGACAGCTCCATTCTTGCAGCCGGAGTATCTGCGGGACGGTCTGAAACGTCTGGAAACCCACGCCGATGCAGACTTTGCTTTCAGCGTGACATCGTACGCATTTCCGATTTTTCGAGCATTGCAAGCGAATGCCGATGGCTCGGTGAGCATGTTCTGGCCCGAAAATGAATTGGTGCGCTCGCAGGACCTGCCTGCCGCGTTTCACGACGCCGGTCAATTCTACTGGGGCCGCCCCGCAGCGTTTCGGCAGAACAAAGGGGTCTTCTCGGCCCGGTCATTTCCTGTTGTATTGCCGCGGCGCCTGGTTCAGGATATTGACACTCCCGAAGACTGGGAAACCGCCGAGCAAATGTTCGGCAGTTTGCTTCATCGCGCGACGGTGTCCGAAGGCCTTCCGGCGCATTCGAACTGATCCAGGTGGAGCCATGAGCGCAGCGAGTCCAAAACAGATCAGTCTGGTTCCTCTCGTGTCCCTCGATCTGGAACTGCAGTTGAAGATCCGAGAGATCCGCAACGAGGAAAATGTCCGGAAATGGATGTATACCGACCACGTTATTGAGATCGACGAGCATTTGGCCTGGATTGAGCGGCTGAAGCACGATGACCGGCAGATCGTGTTTGCCGTCAGGGATGGTGCAGGCGTGCCGCTGGGTGTTGTCAGCGTCAATGCGATCGATCGACGACATCAAAAGGCGGACTGGGCATACTATCTAACTGAGGCAGCGCGCGGTGGGCTTGGTTCGGCAATCGAATTTTCTTTCATCAATTTCATTTTTGAAGCCTTGGGGTTGGAGAAACTGAACTGCGAGGTCATTGCCGGCAATGACGGCGTCGTCAAGTTGCATAGAAGATTCCTGTTCGAGGAAGAGGGCTTCCGGCGTTCAAATATCGTCAAAGACTACATACGCCAGGGTGTGCATCTGCTGGGGTTGACGAAATCCGATTGGCTCGCGGGCCGCGATCGAATTCAGGCAGAGTATGGTGCGATCTTCAGTCGATTCCAGATTTCGATCCATTGGCAATCCGGAGCGAAATGATCGACGCCCTGCTGATTCGCGCCGATGCCAGTCCGCAGATCGGAACCGGCCACGTTATGCGATGCATCGCTCTGGCGCAGGCCTGGAACGAGCGAGGCGGCGACGTGATGTTCTTATTGGCAAAAACGACGCCGAGCATTTCGGAACTTTTACGGCACGAAGGATTTGGTGTGCGCACGACCGACGCTGAACCGGGCAGCCCGGCAGACGCCGCCGCCACCGTGGCGTGCGCCCGGGAATTGTCGACGCGGTTTGTCGTTGCCGACAGTTATCGATTCGCAGACGAGTACCAGCAGGCATTGAAAGCGGCTGACTTGCGCGTGCTGCTGTTGGACGATTATGGTCATGCCCGCCACTATTCTGCGGACCTGGTCCTCAATCAGAACTTCATGCCGGATTCGCGGCTCTATTCGCACCGCGAGCCCGGCACAAATCTGCTGTTGGGGAACAAATACACCCTCCTCCGCCGCGAATTCCGGGTACTCAAGAATCAGGAACGGAAGTTTCTGGAGTCGGATCGAAAAGTGCTTGTCACGCTGGGCGGCAGCGATCCCGACAACGCCACCGCGAAGGTGATTGAGGCACTGGGGTTGCTGGCCAACATTGACGCCATGGTTGTTGTGGGTGGCAGCAGTCCCCATCGGCAAGAACTCGAATTGCTGGTCGCCCGACAACAAATCAGCGGACAGTCGATACGACTGGTGGCCAATGTCCGAAATATGCCTGAGTTAATGAGCTGGGCCGATCTCGCCGTTGTTGCCGGCGGATCGACTGTCTGGGAACTGGCCTGCCTGGGCGTACCGGCGATTATCCTGGTGATCGCCGAAAATCAGCGGCAGAATGCGAAGTTATTAAGTGAATCGGGCAGTTTCCTCAACCTCGGGGAGCACCGCCTCGTCGATGCCCCGCAAATTGCGAATGCGATCGGATCGTTGCTGGCGAGCTCTGAAAAACGCCAGGCAATGAGTGCGCTGGGACGGATCATGGTGGACGGAAAAGGTGCAGCACGCGTCTGCGAACGATTTCTCGCAGGACCGATTTCTTTGCGGCGAGCGAAGGCCGAAGATTGCCGTCGATTTTGGGAATGGGCCAATGATCCGGTCGTGCGTGCGGTGTCGTTCCACAGCGAGCCGATTCCCTGGGAGATTCACGATCGCTGGTTCGCCAACAAGCTGCAAGACCCAAAAGCGCAACTGTGGATTGGCTTGAATGCCTGGAACCAGCCTTTCGGGCAGGTGCGGTTCGAGATCCGCGAGGGGGACCGGGCGGAAATCTGCACCAGTGTCGACGCGGCCCATCGCAAGGCAGGTTTCGGAACAGCGCTCATTCGGCAGGCGGTCGCGGCATTGTTCGCAACGACGAAGGTCTCTGTCGTTGAGGCTCGCATCAAGATGGACAATGTCGCTTCGATCCGCGCCTTTGAAAAAGCCGGCTTTTGTGCCGCCCAGTCGATGACGGTGACCGGAACCGAGGCCATTGTGTTTTTGCGATCGCGGGATCCATAAAGGACTGTTTGCCAGCTTGGGCCGCAGTAGATAGATTTCGCGGTATCACGGATGGTATTTGTCCGCTGGGTTGCGCGCAGCAGGAGACGGTCGCTCGATACCGCTTCCAGGCGGGCGCGACTCCGATTAACGTCCCGTTCGCGGGATTTCGGCAGGCACTCATTGAGAGAAATCAGCATGACACGGCGATTGAATCTGGGGCAGCGTGAGGCGGGTGGCGAGCGGCGGGTGTATATCATCGCGGAATTATCGGCGAACCATGGTCAGGATTATGACCAGGCGGTGGAGTTGATCCGTGCCGCCGGCGCCGCAGGCGCTGACGCCATCAAATTGCAGACGTACACGCCAGATACGATCACGATCGACTGCCGGACTGAATATTTTCGGGTGGTGAAAGGGATGATCTGGGAGGGGAAAAACCTGTACGATCTTTACGGCGAAGCGTACACCCCCTGGGAGTGGCAGCCCAGGTTAAAGGAACTGGCCGGCAGCTTGGGGATGGATTGCTTCTCGACTCCGTTTGATGCGTCGGCAGTCGATTTTCTCGAGTCAATGAACGTGCCTGCATACAAGATTGCTTCGTTCGAACTGGTTGATTTGCCGCTCATCGAAAAAGTCGCACGGACCGGCAAGCCCACAATCATGTCGACGGGAATGGCCACCCTCGCCGAAATCGACGAAGCCGTGAGGGCTTTTCGTAAGGCGGGGGGCATGGAACTGGCGTTACTGAAATGCAACAGCGGTTACCCGGCGTTGCCCGAAGAAATGAACCTGGCGACGATTCCGCATCTGAGTGACGCGTTCGACGTACCGGTGGGACTTTCGGACCACACACTGGGGAACGCGGCGACAATTGCGGCGGTGGCCTTGGGGGCCACGATCATCGAACGGCATTTCACGATGTCTCGGGATGTGCCGGGACCGGACAGCGCATTTTCGCTGGAACCGCACGAATTCCGTGATATGGTGCACGCGGTACGGGACGTTGAAAGGGCGCTGGGACGAGTGCAATACGAACCGTCGCCGCGGGAAATGTCGAGCCGCATTTTCCGGCGGTCGCTGTTCGTGGTCCAGGATGTCGCCGCCGGCGAGTTACTCTCCAGCGAAAATGTACGGTCGATTCGCCCTGGCCATGGTCTGGCCCCCAAATACCTGCCCATCGTTTTGGGACGCAGGGCGGTTCGCAACCTGCAGCGGGGTGAACCACTGGCCTGGAACATGATCTCGGAATAGTCCGAGATTCAGGTCGCGTTAGGGGTGGCAAGCCACCTGCCGCGGATTCTCGGGGTTACCCACACAGACGCGAAGAAATCTTGAGTCGCTCTGGTTTGCTGAGACCGCAGTCGTGGCGAAGGTCGATTAAGCAACCGCCTGTGCGAGGGCCTGCACGACGCGCTCGACATCGGCGTCTTGCATCGCGGGGAACATGGGCAGCGACAGGATCTGCTGGCTGGCCGTCTCTGCGACCGGACACAAACCCGGGTGCGTGCCGAACGTCCGCTGGTAGAACGGATGCAGGTGGACAGGAATGTAGTGGACGTTGACCCCGATCCCCGATCCGCGTAATTCCGTAAAGACACGCTGCCGGTCGGAACCGACGCGCACGACAAACAGGTGGTACGCGTGTGAGGCACCCGCACGTACGGCCAGCGGAGTGACGGCTGGCACCGATTTCAGTTGTTCGCGGTAGAGATCTGCCAGTTGCTGTCGCCGCTGAACCCAGTGGGGAAGCTTTTTCAGTTGGCGGAGTCCCAGGGCGCACTGCATATCGGTCAGACGGTAATTGAAGCCCAGATCCACCATTTCATAAAACCAGGCGCCGTTCTGCTCACGCTGGCGGTGATCGGTGGTAATGCCATGATTTCGAAAGACCCGCATCCGTGACGCCCAGTTCGCATCATTGGTCGTCACCATGCCCCCTTCGCCGGTCGTCAGCGGTTTGACCGGATGGAAGCTGAACGCATTCATCGCCGCAAGTGTGCCGACACGTCCTGCCGGCGTCCCGCCACCCAGACTGTGGCAGGCATCCGCCAGCAACGGGATTTGATGGCGGTCGGCAATCGCCTGCAGGGCAGGGTAGTCGCACGGTTGTCCTGCGTAGTCGACTGCGATGATGGCTCGGGTCTGCGGCGTGATCCGCGATTCGACGCTGGCAGGGTCAATCAGCAGAGTCTCAGGGTCAACGTCGGCGAAGACCGGCCGGGCCCCCTGGAAAACGGCGGCATTCGCGGTCGCGGCGAAGGTCAGGGTGGGGACAATGACTTCGTCTGTTGGACCGATTCCGAGTGCGAACATCATCGCATGCAGAGCGGCAGTGCCATTGCTGACAGCGACCGCCTCGGCCGCTCCGCAAAAGTTGGCGAAAGCCCGTTCGAATTCAGCCACTTTGGGGCCGGTTGTGAGCCAGTCTGACCTCAGAACTTCGACGACTGCCTGGATATCTTCCTCATCGATCGACTGTCGACCGTAGGGGAGCGGCCGTGACGCTGCGCCGGCGGACGAGTCGCTCATCCGACCGACTCCAGGATCCGCGTCAGTTCGGCGCCACGCAGCCATTCAGTGTTCGTATTGCTGGCGTACCGGAAATCTTCGGGGACTGGCTTGCCGTGTGACCAGTGCCGGGGATGGTCGGGGCCCTTCGGGCGTTGAATGACGTACATGTCGGGCAGTTCGTAAGATTCGCGGGCTTCGTCTTCCGACAGCAGGACTTCGTGCAACTTCTCGCCCGGTCGGATGCCGATGACATCGACCGGACATTCGGGGGCGATTGCTTTGGCAAGATCGATAATGGCGGTTGAGGGGATCTTTGGCACGAATACTTCGCCCCCCTCCATGGATTCAATGCAGCGAATCACGAACCGCACGGCCTGTTCCAAAGTGATCCAGAACCGGGTCATCCGATCGTCGGTGATCGTCAGGCGTCCTTTTTCCCGTTGCTGTCGGAACAGGGGAACGACACTGCCGCGACTGCCAATGACGTTGCCATAACGGACGCAACTGAACAGGATTGGATTATTTAGTCCGGCATAGACACTGGCCTGTAGAAACATCTTTTCTGCCGCCAGCTTGGTGGCGCCGTACAGGTTCACCGGGTTCACCGCTTTGTCGGTACTCAGGGCCATCACCTGTTTGACCCCGGCATCCAAAGCCGCCGTGATGATGTTCTTGGACCCGATGATGTTGGTCTGAACCGCTTCGAACGGATTGTACTCACACGCGGGAACCTGCTTGAGCGCCGCGGCGTGGACGACCAGGTCCACTCCGCGAAAGGCCATTCGCAGTCGGTCGAGGTCGCGGACGTCGCCCAGGAAGTAGCGGATATTCGGGTGATCAAAACCACTCATCCGCATGTCGTGCTGTTTGAGTTCGTCGCGGCTGAAAACAATCAGCTTCTTGGGCTGATAGTCGCGCAGCACGGTCTGTGTAAACATCTTACCGAACGACCCGGTGCCTCCGGTCACCAGGACGACGCTGTCTCGCCAATTCATGTCGACTTCCCTTCTTTCAGCCTGTGCGCCGAGTGGTAGACAAACGGCCACCGCGCCTTGGGCAATAGCCCGGCATGCTAGAGAAGTTCATTAAGCGGCGTCCAGCCGTCGGTCGGCTGCGGACCGGTCTGGTCCCAGACATTTTTTCAGCCAGAATTTGGCTTGCCGGAGTGGGGCGGTGATTTTCCAGCTCAGCGACTGATACACGCCGTTCAGTACCGCGTCGATATTACGCAGCCGCTGGCATTCATCACGCATTTCAAAGGCCCGGGCCAGAGATTCAAACTGCAGCCGTACTTGATCGGCCTCGGCCGCAGTCAATCGGAACAGGCACTCCAATTCCGGGGGGAAACCCTGGCCGATTCCCAGGACACCCAGGCCCGCGGAATGCATGAATTCAAAATGGGGCCGATCGGTTGTGATTTCAGCCCACAGATTCCAGACGCCAAATCCGGTTTTTCGAACGGCCGTGTCATGGAACAGAACGATCGCGCGGTCACTCAGTTTGGGACGCCAGGTTTCCCAATCGTGACGTACGGCCTCGTAAGTATGCAGGCCGTCGATGTGCAGTAGATCCACCGACCCGTCGGCGAACTGGGGCAACGCGTCATCGAAAGTGGATTGCATCAACCGCGAAAAATCAGCGTATCGTGGATCGTGGTGCTGTCGCAGATTCTCCAGGACACCTTCTGAATAGAAACCAGCCTGCGTGTCTCCTTGCCAGGTATCGATCGCATGAAATCGGCCTGCGTAATTCAAGGCTTTCTTGGCCTGGCACATGGCACAATATGAAAGTCCGTTGTGGGCTCCCAGTTCGACCATGACCTTGGGACGCAGCACGCTGATCAGCCACATGGCAAACGGCACGTGCCCCTGCCAGGCGGAAATCGCGGAACGCTCGATCTCGGCGAGACAGACCGGATGCCGGAGCGGGTTCAGAAGATCGAGAGTTCTGTTGTAGACGGGGTGTTGCAGTTGGTTCATGTGGGGACTCGTGACTGCGTGGTCTGGCAGAAAGTCATTAGGCCGCCCGGCACACGCCGGGTGCGGGGTCCTGTCGGAGTTCGTAACCGCCGGAATTCAGTGAGAGATTCGGGTTGTAGTACGGATCGCCGTCTCGAAAGATGTCGGGCCATTTTTCCTGAAGTCGTCCCGCCGCCCACCGCAAATGCGCTTGTCGTTCTGCCGAGGGGGACAGTTTTCGGGTCAGTGATTCGTAGTGATACAGTTCCGCGTGCGGCGTCCAGACATTCAGGTAACCGTGCTGCCTGATCTTCAGGCAGAAATCGATGTCGTTGTAATCCAGGGGAAACTCCTCTTCGAGGCCGCCCACCGCTTCGTAGACATCACGGCGTGTCATCAGGCAGGCCCCGGTTACTGCGGAGCAATTCTGGACGGTAATCAGCCGTCCGTCATAGCCGACGGAATTTCCAGGCGCGTCGATGTAGGCGTGACCCGCGGTGCCCCACAGGGCCATGACGACGCCTGCGTGCTGAATGTGATCGTTTTCCGGGTAATACAGCTTGGCCCCCACCGCTCCGACTTCGGGACGGAGCGCGTGTTCCAGCATCCGCTCGAGCCAATCGGAATTGATCGCCTGGGTGTCATTATTCAATTGCACAACCACATCACCTGCCGACTCCCGAACGCCGAGGTTCACGACCGACGAGTAGTTGAATTTCCCCTCAAACCTGACGAGCTTGAAATTGGGGACCCGGGCGAGTTGCTCGTAGCAGGCAAACGTCTGGGGATCCCGCGAGTTGTTTTCGACGACCACGATTTCGATGCGCTCATAATCGGTCCGCCACAGCGAGTGCAGACAACGCTGCAGCATCTCGACCTGATCCCGATTGGGAATGACAATCGAGACGATCGGTCGGTTCGGCAGCGAATAGGCAATCGAAAAGTAACCTGGCAGTTGGTTGTGGCGGACGGTTCCCTGCAGCCGACAACGTGTGAGGTGTTCGCGCAAGGCCTGACGTGACGATTCACAGAGTGCGAATTGATTCTCCCACGATTGTGTGCCCGCATCACGGCATACGTGATACAGGACCCGGGGGATATGGACCACTCGCTGGGCCCGCTCAGTGGTCCGCAGCAATAAGTCATATCCGGCGGCGGCGCCGAATTCCGCGAGCAAGCCGCCGACCTGGTCGAGCAATCGACGCTGAATGACGACGAGATGCTGAATGTAATTGCACGAACGCAACAGGTCGGGAGACCACGCTGGTTTGAAATGTGGTTCGCTGCGCTGGCCAGTGGTGCTGTCGAGTTGATCGTGGTCTGAGTACAGACAATCGGCATCGGGATGCCGGTTGATCGCCCCGACGATTTCATACAGGGCAGACGGGGCCAACTGGTCTGCCGCCCCCACAAATGCACAGTAATCACCGGTTGCCAGCGATTGAGCCGACTGCAGGTTTTGCGCGTGACCAAGGTCTTCCGGAAGCTCGCGAATCTTCAGCCGTTGATCGCTGGCTGCCCAGCTGCGCAACTGCACCCGCGCGGGGGAGTTGGCCAGTCCCGCATCGGCGACACACAATTCCCAATGGCTGTAAGTTTGTGCCTGCAGCGAGTGCCACAACGCACTGAGGGCTGAGACATCCGTGGTATTGCCCGTCGTTACTAGAAGGCTGATTTGCGGTTCCCGGGGCAATCGCGTGTCGCGTTGGCACGCGAGAGCCTCAGCGGAAGGCTCGTGCTGGGCGATCCATTGGTCGTAGTGGACCGTTTGTTCCCGGTAATGTCGGGCCAGTTTTCGAAACGCGCTCGCGGCCGTTGCGATTGTGCCCTGGGATTCCCATTTCGTGATCCCAATTTTGGCCCAGCGGGCGATCTTGGCGCGAAACGACTCGAGATTACGGGGACTGGTCATCGTTCCCGAGTGGCTCGGGGCCAATCCACCTTTATCAGCTTCCAGTTGTCGCGAATTCCGCGCTGGAGCCATCATGTGCACCGTCAATGACTGCTTGTCCGTAAGCTTCCCCCCGACTTGCGTCGGACACGAGGCGGTTCTTAGGAAATACGGGAAATGGTGTCAATAAGGGTTTCGGGCAACTTTCGAACCGCCTGGCACCAACAATGGGTGGTTGCACCAACCAGCCGTGCCATCCAACAGCATGGGCTGGCAAGCGCGACCCGCATTCCACCCCACGTCTGATCGTCTGAGGACGAAGCCTGCTCAACCGGTGGGTAGGCAATCTTCCCCGCCAGTTTTGTGGCTGCGCGTCGCGTGTTAGAATCCGTTACCGCCCCTGAAGCTGGGTTGCGACTTTCCCCGAACCAATTGCCGTGTCTCAAAAAAGGAATGCTATGTGCGGACCCATCGGGCGTTGGCTGCTGATCGTCACTGGATTCTGGATGTCACTCGTTTCCGGCGTGTTCGCCGGGGATCCGTTGAATCCGGAAATCAGCCGGGTTATTGAGTCGGGAGATTTCAAGACGGCTCAGTGGGGTATTCTGGTCGTTGACCTGGCCAGTGGTCAGACGGTTTTTGAACTCAATGCCGACCGTTTGTTCGCCCCGGCGTCGGTGACGAAGCTGTTCTCGACGGCTGCGGCCCTGGATACGCTTGGGACCGACTATCAGTTCGAAACCCCAATCTACCGCAGGGGAGAGGTCGACCCGGCCGGACAATTGACGGGGGACCTGATACTCGTTGCCAGTGGAGACTTTTCGCTGGGTGGTCGAACGGCGACCGACGGTCGGATTGCGTTCACGAATTCGGACCATACCTATGCGAACGGCGGTATCTCTGGGGAATTGACCGCGACCGATCCGCTGGCGGGGTTGAACGAACTGGCTCGACAAGTGGCACAATCCGGAATCAAGCGGGTGCAGGGGGACGTCTGGATCGATGATCGACTGTTCGACAAAGAGACTTCGACGGGGAGCGGACCACGCCGACTGACGCCGATCATGATCAATGACAACCTGATCGATTTCACGATCACACCAACCGAGCCCGGGCAACCGGCCAAGGTGACCTGGCGCCCCGCGACGGCACTCGTGCCGGTCGATGTGCATCTGCAAACGGTCGCAGCCGGAGGGCCACTCAGCGTGACGTTTCGTAATGGCAGCGGGCACGGGATTATTCTGTCAGGGAAGATCCCCGCTGGACACAAGCCCGTCGTGCGCGTTTTTGAAGTGGGTGACCCGGCGGCATTCGCCCGCAGCCTGTTGATCGAAGCCTTGGGGCGGGCGGGAGTCTCTGTGGACGCCTCGCCCCTGGCGGAACGACCACTGGGGACGCTGCCTTCGCGTGACGAAGTGGCACGCCTGACGCGGGTCGCGACACTGAAGTCGCCGCCGTATTTCGATTCCGCACGGTTGATCCTGAAGGTCAGTCATAACCTGCATGCGAGTACACAGCCCTTGTTGCTGGCGGTTCGGCACGGAAAGTCGACACTCGCTGACGGCCTCCGCGTACAGCATGATGTGCTGCGGCGTTTGGGAGTCGATGTCGATTCCATCTCGTTTGGCGGGGGAGCCGGGGGCTCGCAAGCGGATCTCGTGACTCCCCGCGCCACCGTCCAGCTCTTACGGCACATGGCGACGCGACCGGACGCAGCGGCTTACAAAGCGGCTTTGCCGATTCTGGGTGTCGATGGCACGCTGGCCGAGGCGGTCGGGCCGCAGAGTGCCGCACGCGGCAAGATCTACGCGAAAACCGGGACCTATTTTGTCGACAACACGCTGAATGGCAAATTCGTGCTCACGAGCAAAGCGCTCGCCGGTTATATGACCACGGCCACGAATCGCGAACTGGCGTTTGCCCTGTTCGTCAACAATGTGCATCTCGATAAGGCGGCCGATACCGGGCGTGTCGGCAAAACGCTCGGCCGGCTGTGTGAAGTCATTCACGCCAACGAGTGACGCGGCGAGAAGGGAAGACGCAGCCGGTCGGTTCCCGGTTGCGCAGTTCGTCGGCGCAAGCTGGCCGAGCGATTTGGGGCTGCGGCGTGACTAATCCCGCCGGGTGGTATCGCGCAGCATGGGCTCGAGTTCTTCGACGAAGTCGTTGACGTCTTTGAACTCGCGGTAGACTGAGGCGAATCTGACGAAGGCCACCTGATCGACTTCGCGCAGCATGTTGAACACGAGTTCGCCAATGTACCGCGAGGGGACTTCGCGTTCAAAGTTCTGGTAGACTTCACCCTCGACAGCACTGATGATCCGATCGATCTGCTCATCGCTGACCGGGCGTTTGTAACAGGCTTTTTCGAGGCCCGACCGGATCTTTTCGCGATCGAATGGAACTCGTGAACCGTCTTTCTTGATGACCTTCAGCGGGGTTTCTTCGATCTTTTCGTAGGTCGTAAACCGCCGACCGCATTTGCGGTTCAGGCACTCGCGCCGCCGACGAATGACGAAGTCTTCGCTCGAGCGCGAGTCGATGACTTTAGTTTCCATCTGACGGCAGAATGGGCAGAGCATGTCGCGAATCCCTATTTACCGTGCACGTTGTAAACGAACAGACTGTCTTGCTCTCGCAGGTAGAGCTTGCCGTTCGCGACGACTGGGTGCGCCCAACTCTTGTCGGCCCCTGGCACATGAGGAATCTTGAATTTGCCGTCCAGCTTGTAGACTTTCGGGTTGGCCTGAATGAGCGCCATCAGGCCATCTTCGTAGCGGAAGTACAATTGTCGATCGGCGTACACCACGGCGGCGGAGCCGCTTCCCGGCCCGCGCTTATTACCCCATTTCACCTTCCCGGTCTTCAGTTCCACACAGGTAGGAATACCGTTGTTGTGACCATTGCCGCCGTACACGTAGTCGCCCACGAGGACCAGCCCCCCATGGTGATTCTGCAGTTGATTGGCGTTCAGGAAGTAAACTTCCTTTGCTTCGACTCCCGATCCCGATTTGGAAAGTTGGAGCAAGGCCGATCCGGTTCCATAACCAGACGAACAGAAGATGTAGTCTTCATGCACAATGGGGGTCGGAATGGTGGCCGTTCCGTTGGCCACTTTGGCATACTTCCACAAGAACGTGCCATCGGCAGCCGAAATGCCCACGCAGCCTGTCCCCTGACCCAGCAATTGCACGTACTGTTTGACCCCTCCGCCGTGCGAGATCATCGTGGAGGAATACCCGGCACCGCTGCCGGCCCCCCCGGGCACTGCACATTTCCAGATGACGGCCCCGGTGAGTTTGTCGAGTGCGACAATTGTGGCCTCGGGGCCTCCGGGAGTGCAGATCACACGATCGACATCGATCAGGGGTGACTCGCAGAACTTCCAGGTCGGTACGGTTCCGCCGAAGTCCTTGGTGAAACTTTTCTGCCAGACGAGTTTGCCATCGGCGACTTGCAGGCAGGCGATGTCGCCTTGCGGTCCCACGGCGTAGACAAACTCCCCATCGACGGTGGGGGTGCTGGCGGGATGGTCGCCCGTGCTCTCGCCGACCGGCGAGGCCCAGATCGCCTTACCATTGTCGAGTTCGCGGGCGAGCACGTAATTCGAGCCGCCACGATTCCCCATGGTAAAGATTTTTCCCTGGGCGATGGCAACGCTGGAGTACCCGGCACCCAGGCCATCTGTCTTCCAGGCCAGGGGCGGCCCTTTCGAGCTCCAGGTTTGGAGCAATCCCTTTTCCTGAGAGGCGCCATCGCGCTGGGGACCACGCCATTGCGGCCACACATCGACAGCAGGATCGGCGTCGTCTGCGACCGCCGTTCCCCATAGACACAGCCCCAACCCGACGGAAATGACACACTTCCGTAAACAGAGCGACATGCAAAACCTCAAAAGTCGGAGCTTCTTCGCCAATCCTTAGCCTGAATGTGTCCGTGACTATAATTTCCCGCCGATTGGAATCGCAAGGGGATTCATGGGAATCTCGCGGAATTGTGCCAAATCGCCGCAGCAGATATTCCATGGGCCACCCAGAAAGCAGCACGGCTACAACCTGTCAGACACCGAACTGCGGATCGGGTTCGCGGCATCAGCCCAGATCAACGACGGGCCGGCCTTCGCAGAGTCTCTGCGGAATTCGCTGAAAGCCGTCGTCGTATTCCAGCGTGTGATCGATGCCCAGATGATGCAGAATGGTCGCCGTCAGATCCGCGGGAGTCACCGGTTGCGTGGCGACGTATCCACCCGTTGCTGTCGTCGAACCATAGACCTGGCCGCCGCGGACTCCGCCCCCTGCGAGCAGTGCCGTGAAGGCATGCGGCCAGTGATCGCGGCCACCGGGTTTCGTATTGGCACTTTGCGTGAATTGGCCAATGCGGGGTGTTCGACCAAATTCTCCCAGGGCTACGACCAGTGTCGTCTCAAGCAGACCCCGTTCGTGCAGATCATTAATGAATGCGGGGAATGCCCGATCAAAAATGGGACACAACAGGTTTTTCAGCTTGGGGAAGTTCTCCTGATGGGTATCCCAGCAGGTATTCACGCCATCGATCTTGGTTTCATCTTCCCAGTTGACGGTGACCAGCGGCACGCCCGCTTCGACCAGTCGCCGCGCCATGAGCAGGCTTTGCCCGACCGCACTGGGGCCGTAATTCTCTCGCGTCGCAGTACGTTCCTGCTCGAGGTCGAGAATGGACGCAATGCGGTTCTCGAGCAGCGAATAGGCCTGCTGACTCTGTCGGGAAAAATGCTCAACAATCGAGGCCTGAGGCGGACGGGTGTTCTGCTCCAGCACAGACAAGAGGTTGGCACGTTGCCGCAGTCGCTCCCAGGGAACGTCGCCTTGAATTTCGAGTCCACCCAACCGGAATTTGCCCGCGTCGGCTTCGAGGAGCATGGCGTTATACTGCTCTCCCATCCGACCGCCCGATTGTCCGGCGATGCGTAACGACTGCCCGGGGAATTGCAGGTACCACGGGAGTACGACCGAGGCGGGCAGACCGCCGGGGGTTCGGCCATGACGCATGGTCATGGAACTCAACGACGGCCAGTCTTCCGGACGGGCCTGATCGGTGACGGGCGGTCCGAAGTATTCGCGGCCCGTAAAGATCTCGCTGCACGCCGGCCCGTGCACGTTCATGCGATGAGTCATCGAGCGCAGCAGGCAGAGTTTATCCATCGTCTGGGCCAGACGCGGCAGATGCTCGCCACAGATATCGATTCCCTGAACATTGGTGGCCGAGGGAGAAAACTCGCCCCGGATTTCCCGCGGTGCCAGTGGTTTCATGTCCCACAGGTCAATGTGACTGGGGCCACCAAACAGGAACAGAAAGACGCACGAATTCCCTTTGTGCCGGGCAGCGGGGGCCGCCGAGGCTGTCTGGGATCGAAGGCGGAACAGTTCTGGCAACGTCAGGCCAAGGACATTGATCCCGGCGATGTTGAGCCAGTCACGGCGGGTAGGCATCGCACACACTCCTGGTGACGACGCGATTTTCTCCGAGCACTACGTCTGCGTCAGACCACAGCCTAAACCACCCGCCGGGCTGAAACAACCATAAACCGCCGTCTCCCAGCCGATTTCCAACCCCGACTCTCGCTCCGGGCTGACGACGTTTGGGGCAGGTCACTGGCGTTGGTCACTGGGGCAGGTCCCGCACCTTCTTTTCGTAGGTGACACGCTCGGGCACCTTTTCGGCCTGATAATGGATCAGGTGCAGTTCAAAATCCTCATAATCGTTCAGCGGGACGTG
>JAFEBR010000724.1 GCA_018242565.1 Planctomycetota bacterium
GAAAGTCGTGTTCACAAACTCATGCTACGGGATGCCTTGTTACGGACCGGGGCGATCAATTCGAGGTTGCAAAAACACCGAGAACGTAGGGGTTTTCCGGGCAATCACAAAATCCGTTTTTGACCCAAAACAGGGGCGCGGGGGCGGCCGCACTCCAGACAACCGGAATCTCGCGCGTTTCTGACGAGAAAGGCGGTTTGCGGTTCTTGTCTCCGAGTAGCCGATACACAGAATAACGATCTTGTCAGAATTCGTTTGATGAGTATTCTGTGCGCCGTTGTCACGCGAGTTTCCGGGGGTGCGATCGTTTCGTGGGAGCGTTGTGGTTCCTTTACGATTCTCCGTAACGCGGCAATTCTCAGATTGGCGGTGGCATGCGACATCATATCATCATCACTGGCACTGGCCGGGCGGGCACCACGTTCCTCGTTCGGCTGTTTACTTATCTGGGGTTCGATACCGGATTCACGAAAAAGTCGGCCATCGATCCGGTTGCACATGCCGGACTGGAAACAGTCATTGAAGACTGGAATGCCCCGTACATCGTGAAACAGCCCCAGCTTTGTGAGCGGCTGGATACCATTATGGAGCGCGGGGATATCCTGATTGATCACGCGATCATTCCCCGGCGAGATCTGTTTGCCGCTGCCGAGAGCCGGCGCGTCAACGCGCGGCAAAACCCGAAGGTCACCCCCAGCGAAGTCATTGGCGGAACATTCGGCACCGACAGCCTGGCAGTTGGCGACCAGGAAGCGGCGTTGCAACGGCTCGAAAAGAAGCTGTGGGACGCCATCAGCACCTACCAGATTCCGTACACCGAATTGTGGTTTCCGGACGATTTCCAGGATGCCGAACGGCTGTTCCAGAAGCTGGGTCCCGTTTTCGACTGCGTCGCGGAAGAGCAGGGGATTCGAGTGACTCCCGCCAAATTTCTCGCCACGCATAGCGAACTCTGGAATCCGAAACTCGTGCACAAGTACCAACCACCGGCTTCGTGATCACAACAACCGCGCGAACGGGTTTGTGGATCGGCGATCAACCGATCGCTTACGCCAGGACTTTCTGAATCACCTTGCGATTCCCTTCGACGCCGGTCAGGCGCTGGTCGAGTCCCTGGTAGAAGTAACTGAGCTGGGTGTGGTCGAGTCCCATCAGATGCAGAATCGTGGCGTGCAGATCGGACACGTGACACGGTTCTTCGACCGCACGGAAACCCAGTTCATCGGTGGACCCAATGGTCTGGCCACCTTTCACGCCGCCACCCGCTAACCACATGGTGAATCCATACCAGTCGTGGTCGCGACCGGGCTTGCCAACCCCTTCGCTGGTGGGGGTGCGTCCAAATTCGCCACCCCAGATCAGCAACGTGTCTTCCCACAATCCCGAGCGTTTCAGATCGTTGATCAGGGCGGCGATGGGCTGGTCGGTCTCTGCGGCATGCAACGTGTGATTCGCGATGCAGTTGTTGTGGCCATCCCACGTGTCTTCGATGTGTCCCCCCCCGGAATAGAGTTGGACGAATCGCACGCCCCGCTCGAGCAGTCGGCGGGTGATCAGGCATTTGCGACCGAAGTCGGACGTGACTTTTTCATCCAGGCCGTACATGCGGCGCGTCACGGGATCTTCGTTATCGAGATTCACCACCTCGGCGGCGGTCGTCTGCATCTGGTAGGCGAGTTCGTAGGTGTGAATCCGGGCGGCCAGTTCCGACTCGGCCGGTCGTTCGCGCAAGTGTTCGCGATTGAGCGTGGCCAGCAGATCGAGCGTTTCGCGCTGGGCGCGGGGAGTGACCCCGGCGGGGGTGGCCAAATCCAGCAACGGCGAGCCCACGCTGCGGAACAGGGTCCCCTGGTAGGCGGCGGGCATATAACCGGCCGTCCAGTTCGAGGCGCTGCCGATCGGTCCACCCCGTGGATCGGTCATGACAACAAAGCTGGGCAGGTTCTCGGTTTCGCTCCCCAGTCCATAACTCAGCCAGGAACCGAGCGAAGGCTTGCCAATGGTGATCGCACCCGTATTCATTTGCAGACAGCCCGAGGCATGGGCGGCGGTGTCGGCATGCATCGAGCGGATGACGCACAAGTCGTCGGCATATTTTGACAGGTGCGGATACAGACTGCTGATTTCGATGCCGCTCTGCCCGTATTTGCGAAATTCAAAGGGGGACGCCATGAGGTGCCCGACCGGGCGGCCATTGGAACCCACCTGCAGGCCCGGCGCCGGCGCGTACGGCTTGCCGTCGAACTTTTTCAATTCCGGCTTGGGGTCAAACGTATCGACCTGGCTGGGGCCCCCGTTCATAAACAGAAATACGGCCCGCTTGGCCCGCGCTGGGAGTTGGGGCACCTTGGGGGCCAACAGGTAATTGGCGGTCGCCGGGGCCGAATCGGCGGCGAGGGCTTGCCGGGTTAAAACCCCGTCGCGACTCAACAGGTCGAGCAAGGCCAAACCGGCAAACCCGCCGCCGACCTGCCAGAGAAACTCGCGACGCGTCTGGCCACACGGCGTGCAATTGGGAATAAAGCGGTTCAGCGGTTCTTGCATGTTGAGCGTTCCACAGGCAAATCACATTCGAAGTTGAGCGAACACCCCATTATCGCAGACCACTCCCGCCGCGGGCAACCTCATTACCCCTGTGCTGGACGGCTGGACGGCGGGTGTGCGTCATGAAAATGGGTCGATGTTCAGGGGCAATCAGCAGGCGCGTATGGAATCCAGAAAACCGAACAGGATTCCTCAGAGAGAATGAGCTTTTCGATTGTGCCGAAGACTTTGGTGTCACAGCACGTCGGCGCGGGACAGCGGCATCGCAATCTTCGCCGGGGAATCTCGTCCCGTTGGGACTTTGGAACGGGGTGGGTGGCTGGGCCCCAGGGCTGGGCGCCCAGGGCTTTCGAATCTCGCCCGCTTCGGGGCTTTTTGGCGACCTCGCGCCAGCCGACACCGACTTTCTCTTTCGCTCGGCGAGCGGGAAACACAGATCTCGAAGAATCTGCGGGTGCGTTGCCAATCGTGGGTGGCATTGGCGCAGGGCCGGTGCAGCGAACCCAGCGAACGGAAGCACCACAGCACGGCAACTCGGAATTTCGGCGCGGGCCTGCGCAGGCACACGACGGGGCGAACGCATTTCGGGAATCGTCGTCATTCCGCGGTTGCCGACCGCTCTATTCCGGGTCAGACCACCGATCGGCGGCAATGAGCAACTCCGAAAGACGCAGTTCGAATCCGGGAAGCAGTTCCGGTCGGAAGACTTCTCCTTCGTGAACGACCAATTCAACCTTCTGGCCCGCCCGTTGTCCGTAGGCCGTCAACGATCGGGAAAACCGATCGATCACCCAATATTCGAGAACGCCCGCGGCCAGATATTCATCACGCTTCTCGATGTAGTCTCGCCGCCAGGCTCGTTTGCCAGCGGAAACGAATTCGACGACGATTGTGGGCAGATCTCGCTGAGGATTACTGCGGCGACCAGCGACAACCGTCCAGATCACCCGATCTGCACGACGACGATTTCCGCCGGTACCCACGTAGTGTTCGAACACGGTTTCCACCAGTGCGCTACCGTGCGATGGGTTGCGCCGGTAATCCCAGAGCCAGAAGCCGAGTAAATCATTGGGAGATCTTTCGGCAGGCCCGGCCAATGGCGTCGCAACCAGCACTCCGTGAATCAATTCAAAATTGAAGTTGTCGTCGTAGTCCGAGATCGCGTCAAATTCCTCGGGCGTCATCGACAACCCGGCCGCCTCGGGAGTCAGCCGGCCAAAGGCGGGAGATTGAACGATGCTCATGACAAACCTCAACCACGGTCAGTAACGATCAAATTCGACTGATGTCATTCATACTCTCGGCAGATTCCCTTTTGAAATGCCATTCTTGTTACGTCTTCCGCTTCTTCACCAACGCGCGCAACGTCGCCATGTTGATGGCATCCAAATCATCGCGCTCGTCGTCTTCCTTGGGAGTTTCGAGGTACATCGGCACCTTGGCAAACCGGCGGTCGTTGAGCAGGTGCCGGAAAGGCTCCAGACCGAGCTTGCCCGCTCCGATTTTGGCATGGCGATCGACCCGGCTTCCCAGTTCGCGAACGCTGTCGTTCAGATGAAAGGCCTTGATGCGTTCGATTCCGACCAGGCGATCGAATTCCTGCATGGTGGCTTTGTACTCCGCCGCCTCGATGAGCGGATAACCGGCCGCGAAGATATGGCACGTATCGACGCAGACACCCACGCGCTCGGACGCGGCGACCGAGTCGGCAATCTGGGCGATGTGCTCGAAGCGATGGCCCAGGTTGCTCCCCTGCCCGGCCGTCGTTTCCAGCAGCGTCAACGTCTGGAAACCTGCCGTGCGGCGGTGGGCTTCATCCAGTGCTGCCACGATTCGCGCGAGCCCGGCGGCTTCGGTCGAATCGACAAACGACCCGGGATGCATCACGACGCCGAGCAAACCGAGCGCTTCGGCCCGTTCGAGTTCAATCACGAAGGCGTCGAGCGATTTTTGCCAGAGCGCGTCATCGGGGCTGGCCAGGTTGATGAGGTAGCTGTCGTGGGCCACGGGGTATTTGATCCCGGTCGCTTTCAATGCCGCCTGAAAATCGTCGATTTCCGATTGCGCCAGAGGCTTGGCCTTCCACTGGTTGTTGTTCTTGGTGAACAACTGCACGACATCCATCTGCAGGGCCGCCGCCGCTTCCACGGCTTTGTAGTATCCCCCGGCTATCGACATGTGAGCGCCGAGCAACGGCATAGTTCACTCGCTTTGTTAACTGATCCAAAAATTCGAACTCCATGGTCCCGATCGCTTCCGGATCGGATTTCCGCCGAAGTATCGCAACTCGGGTGCAATTGATCCAGTGGATGCCGTTCGCCAATCAGGCCTGACGCTGGCAGCATCAGCTACCTGACCTGCATCGCTTTCATTTGGTGGCAGCGCCGCGATACATGTAGCAATGCGTGCGGGGGAACAGGTCGAGAGAGAACTCTGCCAGTTCGATGGCGGAAAAAGGCTGCTGCTGCACCAGAGCCGCAATGTTCCGGTCGAGGTGACAACCATCGGCCAGACATTTTTCGAGCCAGTTCAGGCGTTTCTGCCACTTCTGAATGCTTGGTTCCGGACTGAGACCATGTTCCAGGAACAAGAACTGTCCCCCCGGTTTGAGGACTCGGTAGACCTCAGAGAGTGCCTGCTCGACCTGGACGATGCTGCATAAAGTCCAGGTGCTGATGACGCAGTCGAAGCGCTCGCTAGGAAACGGGAGCCGTTCACAATCGAGAACTTGCGTTTCGACTTTGATCTGCGACCGGGCGATGCGCGCTGTCGCCTTGCGTTGCATGCCCGCATTGGCATCGATGGTGGTCAAGTGACGGACATGCGGCGGATAGTGGGGCAGGTTGAGCCCCGTGCCAAACCCGATTTCGAGGATCTCGCCACGGGCCGCTGCGAGTGTGTCCCGACGATAGGGCGTCAGGAATTCCTGTTTCATCAGGAAATCACACAGGCATGGAAACACAAACCGCGAATACAACCCCACAACCGCTCTCCCGCTTAGCCCCGGGCGGCTTCGAGCCGGCGGGCCCGTCGCCGCAGTAAGATCCACAGCACCCCACCGGCCATGAGGACGAGCAACAGCCCGGCCACAATCGGAACGACGATGGCCAGAACCGACAGGAACAGCGACAGCATCCATTCGATCGTCGAGACGACGAAATTCCCCAAGCCGCCGGTGGTGACGGTCGAGGTGCCACGAACGAGCACCGTCGAACTTTGTACGGCCGCCGCGATACCACCCCCCGCGATGATGGCGGTGGACCATTGAAGCAGAGGACTCATCTCGGAAACACAGGCCGCTGTGGCAATGATCCCGGCCACCACCGACGACGGCGTGGCGATCGTATCGAGCAGATGGTCGATCCAGGGGATATAGAAGGCGATGATTTCGATGACCGTCGCCACTCCAAACGCGCTGAGGGCCGGCCAGCTTCCGATCCAGTGCCAGTTCTCTGCCACGCTGAGTTGCCCGGCTTTCACAGCGACGCTCATCACGAACATCGGTACAAAAACGCGAAAGCCGCAGGACGCGGCCAAGCCGATACCGACGATGATCCCAAGCACTGTTTCCATGTGGAGTTGTCCACCAGGTTCCAAGCCGATCACGAACAGCCAACAACGCCCCGTATTCTGCCGCTGCAAGCCCGCCTGTGTCCAGCAGGCTCAGAATCAAACCAGCCTTCACGATGTATGCAGAAGACTGGGACCGGAGGTACGCATCGGGACATCGCGGCCTGGTTCGATCAGTGCGACAAGTGGATACGACAAGACCTCAACCGCGTACGGCGAGTTTGAGTCGCATCAACTGCTCTTCTTCTTTCGAGCGATATCGCGGTTCGCGGGGGGCAGCCACCGGAGCCCGCGATTCGATCCGCGTCACGCGATCGGTGGCGATCCATTTCCTGCGAATCTGCCAAAGCAGGGTCATGTAGACGACCATGCCGGCGACGCAACAGACCGCCATGGGGAGACCTGCCTTGCGCCCCAGTGGCTCTCCGACCAGGCCGGGGGGAGAGGTTACGATATCATCGAGTTCCGGATGGACATGACGAGCAACCGTCAATTCCTTGCGCGATTGTTCCAACTCATTCTGCAGACCGGCCAGGTTCTGCTGAGCCAGCGCCAGTTTCGCTGCCAGTTCGTCCTGACTCTGCAGGCGCTGGCGGGCGACCTGCAGTTTCTGAACGAGTTCGTCTTCGGCCTGTTCGCACTGCGTTGATTCGGTTTCAAAGGCGGTCAGCACGATTGTCGCAGGGGACTGTCCGGCCTGGCGACCCGCCTGGTGGGGATCGTCGAGCGGAAAGCTGGCCAGTTGTTGCTCAAGGTCGCTGATCTTCGTGTTGAGTTCCTGCATCTTCGGATGGTTTTTGCCGTACTTCTTCGACCAACTCAGGCGACGACCGATCTGTCGTTGCAATTCGTCCTGCACCTTGGTGAGGTTCAGGCGATCGAGGATTCGAGTCCGGGCGGAAACGTCGGCGATCCGGGTGGCGACGGTTTCTGGCGGGACGAGATTTTCAACATCCTGCCGGGCGGCAGCCAGACGCACCAGCGAACTCTGGTGTGCGGCACGCACGCGTTCCCGTTCGATTTCCAGTTCGGCGATTTCCTGGCCCTGGTCTGCCTCCTGGTACATTTTGTTCAGCCGACGGGTCAACCGGTTGATGACGCGCTTCTGCGAATCGGTCGCCGCACTCAGTTTTTCAATCCGGGCTTTCAGTTCGGCCTGGACTCCGTCTTCGCCCATCAGGTCATCATCGACCGGTTCGGCCCGGCGGATCGTGAGGTAGGCATCGACGATGGCCTGGGTCAGTTGCACGGCTTCGGCTGAATCGGGGGCGCTGCAGCGGATGCTGATCTCGCCAGGCCGGCCCGTGAGGGGCTGTTTGACCCGCGTGTGTTCCACGAGGTAATCCGCCATCGATTCGAACTGCGACGATTCGGGAATGGTCATTCCCCGTTCGTGCAGCAAGGTCACCGCCGCTGACAGGAGTTCGGGTGACAAAAATTCTGCTTCGGTCACCCGGGGGGGACGCGGGACATCGACGTCGGAATCGGATTCCGGCGTAGCGGCGTCAGCCGAGGCCGACTCGGGCAGCAGCAGACGGGCGCCGGCTTCAAACTGAGCTTCGGCCATGGTCTGCCAGAGCCAGGCCGAGGCCAGCGACAAACCCAGGCACGACAGTGCCACCGAAAACGCGACGAGGCCACGTTTCATCAGGGTTTGCTCCAGACGTTGCGGACGACGCGTTTGATCTTGCTGCCGGTGGTGGGCTCGATATGCAGTTCATCGCCGGGTTCGACCAAGGGCGAGGCGGTCGGATGCTCGGCGTAGGCCGGCACACTCACCTGCCAGTGGCGGGCGGAGTGGCCTTCGGTCGCCGGTCGCGACACCGTGATCTTGACGGGTGTTTCAACATCTTGAACGCCTCCGGCCAGTTCGATGGCCTGCCAGACGTTCAGACTGCGGCCTGGCGGCAAAGGATATTCTCCGGGCCGCATGACGATGCCGCTCATCCGCAACGGTTGGGCGGCCGGTTTGACCGTGACCACATCTCCTTCCGACAGTTCGATGGCTTTCAGCCCATCGCGATCGCGGGCCAGTGACACGTCGTACCAGACGGTGTCGGGTTCCGGGGCAGACCGCGACGCATGGTGCGTGGGCAGGTGCCGCGCTGCCATTTCGGTGGGGGTCTCTGCACTCGCCGCCACGCCACGCACCGTTGGTTCCGAATTGTGGAACGCGGCTGGGGCCTGACCGGGCGAGTCGTCGCCGTCCGATTCGGTATGGGGGACAGAGAACAGTCCGCGTGCCCGCAGGGCCGACGCGTCGGGCGCCGGAGCGACCTGGGATACGCTCACATCTTCAGCCATATTCGCGCGTTGAGCGGGTTTCTGATCAAGACGCGGTGCAGTTTCTTCGGGCCTGGTCAGTGCTGGATCGACCGCTGACTGGGGAGGGTGCGACCGCCCGGATGGGTCAAACGAGAGTGAATCGTCGGCCCTGTCGCCGAGGTGTCCGGCACGGCGTTCGTGACTTCCCGCGGGTTCGGCCTTGCTGGAATTCGGGGCCCGCGTGATGGCGACCTGCGTTCCGGCCATTTTAGAGAGTCCGCCCGCCGAGAGAATCGCGGCGTAGGCACTGCGATCGGCGCGGTTCAGTTCTACATACCCGGGGCGATTCACGGCCCCTTTCACGTGCACCTTGACGGTCGCGGCATCGAGACTGCGGACAATGACTCGCGGGTCCAGCAGAAATTCGCCCTGGTGATAGCCTTCCACCAGTGCCGCCTCGACCTGGGGAATGGTTCGATTCTCGACACTGACCTGTCCCAATAAGGGGACTTCGATCTGCAGATTTTCGGAAACGCGGACGGGAAACGTGTGGGGCCGACCGGGCTCATACAGGTCCCAGACGGTGACTTCCAGCACGTTTTGCGGGGCCACGGTCGCTGGACCGTTCGCCGGTTTGATCTCTTCGACGTCAAAACCCGGTGAAACTTCGATGGGCTGGCTGACCCAGTTGGTAAGCAGGGCTAACGGGGTCGAGCGATTCGACGAGGAATTGGCGGTCTCCATGAGCGAACATCCCGTGCCGCCGGCACACAGGGCCAGGGCCAAGAGAGATCGGCACACGGTCAACAGACGCAGTTTCCGCATCGATCGAAATCCAGGGAAATTCGAACCGGGTGAAGGTGGTTGATTCGTTGGGGCCCGATCAACAGGCCATCGACCGCCAGGTCGGGATCAAACCCAACGGCAGAGCCGAGTCGACTGGTAAAATTGGGAAAATGACAGGGGGTGGGAGAGGGAACCTGACGTTGCCATTGAGCAGTCTGCGGGTTGTGAATCCGCAAGCTGCGACGGCATTCATCAGGGCATGGGCTGATACTCAAAAACGGGCGGCAGGTCAATATGAATGAATCCGACCCGAATGGTTGACCACCGTGGGTTGTCTGGTAGTATAGGTGTGCGTAAACCCTGTATTTCACATGAGGGGTTCCGGGTGGTCAGCCTTCCGGAGAGCGAAATCGAACGCACCGCAAGGTCCGTTCCCGTTTTGTGTAGTTACGATCAAGGTTTTGTGGGGAAGCCGAGATGCAGAACGATCATATGACCTTGCCCTGTGTGGCGTATGTTCTGCAACTCATCCGACGCTGTCTGGCACAGGTCGGAGGCTGGTTCGTGTTTCCGCAGTCGTCCCTGGGGTGGTTTGGCCTGGGGGCGTTCTCGCTGAGCGCCGATCTCGATTCTGCACGGTTGGATGTTGTCTCGCGATCACTTCTATGGAACTGCGGCTCATCTGAGCGGCGGGCTGTTCCCGTGGTGGTCCGTTCCCGGATTTGTGCGCCCGTCCACACGCGTTGGCGCGGAGGTCCCCCCGAGACACTTCCCCGCTGGGACCACTAGCCGCCGTTCGTAACAACACAAGGCCGCTCTTCGGCTGAACAGGTTCGCTGGACGCTTCCAGGCGTTTCGGGCCTCTGCCAGGCCATTTCGATTCCTCGCATGCGCTGGCGATAAAAGGAATCCTGGTTATGGGCGATTTTGGCATTATAGTCGCGCTGCTGACTCTCGTCGGGGGCGTCGCAGTCGGATGGTTTCTCGAACGCTACATCCGTGGCACGGCGTACAAGACCCGCGATGAGATTCTGGCCCAGGCCCAGCGCGACGCCGACAGCATCAAGAAGGCCCAGGAACTCTCGGGCAAAGAAGAACTGCTCGCCCGCCGTGAAGAACTCGAAAAGGGCATTAACCAGATTCGCGACGAATTGCGCGATCAGGAGCGCCGACTCGATCGGCGGGAATCGAACCTCGACGAGCAACAGCAGGACATCACCAAAAAAGAGCGGATGCTCGAGCTGACCCAGAAGAAGCTGGCGGAACGGACGGAAGCGGTCGAAGCACGCGACGTCGAGCTCCAGCAGGTTTTGAAACAGCAGCAGGATCAACTCTACAAGATCAGCGGCATGTCGGCCCAGGCCGCGCAAGACATGCTGCTGTCGCGGCTGTCGCAGGAACTGCGCAATGAAACGGGCGCGATCATCCTCAAGCACGAGCAGGAACTGAAAGCCAATTGTGACCGGCTGGCACGGGAAATCATCGGCATGTCGGTGCAGCGTTACGCGGCCAGCCACACGTCCGAAACCACGGTCTCGTCGGTCGATATTCCCAGCGACGAGATGAAGGGGCGGATCATCGGCCGCGAAGGTCGGAATATCCGGGCCTTCGAAAAAGCCACGGGTGTCGATGTGATCGTCGACGATACGCCCGGTGTGGTCATCGTCTCGGCGTTTGATGCGGTCCGTCGTGAGACGGCCAAGCTGGCGCTGGTGAAGCTCATTCAAGACGGTCGCATCCATCCCTCGCGGATTGAAGAAATCGTCGTTGAGACGCAAAAGGAAATGGAAGCCCATGTCCGCCGGCTCGGACAGGAAGGGGCCCAGGAAGCGGGGGTACACGGACTGCACGAGAAACTCATCGACCTGATGGGACGACTGAGCTTCCGTACCAGTTACAGCCAGAACGTGTTGCGGCATTCAATTGAAGTCTCGTTCCTGACGGGCATGCTCGCCGAGCAACTGGGACTCGATGGCAACATGGCCCGGCGGTGCGGCTTCCTGCACGACATCGGCAAGGCAGCCGATCACGAGATGGAAGGTGGCCACCCGGCAGTCGGTGCCGAACTGCTCAAGCGGTATGGCGAATGCCCGGAAGTTGTCCATGCGGCGCTGGGACATCACGACGACATTCGTGTCGACTACATCTACACCGTGCTGGTGGCCGCTGCCGATGCCATCTCGGCCGCGAGACCGGGTGCCCGCCGCGAGACCCTCGAAAAGTACGCCAAACGGCTGGAAGAACTCGAAACGCTGGCGTGTGGCTTCCCGGGGGTTGAACAGGCCTTCGCCGTCCAGGCCGGACGCGAAATCCGGATCGTTGTGAACCCCCGCCAGGTGAACGACCGCGAAGCGGCCCGCATGGCCCGCGACATCGCCAAGGCGATCGAGCAGGCGCTGACCTACCCCGGCGAGATCAAGGTGAATGTGCTCCGCGAGACTCGGCACATCGAAGTGGCGAAGTAGGATCGCCATGGCTGCTCACGGTGCGGCATGACCGCGAGGATGACGCCGGGGAGGCACTTCTTCCCGGCGATTCCCGGGCAGGTTCAATTTCCTAACACGGCCAGGTCGGCTGGGTGGCTTACGTCAGGCCCCATTCCTTGATCTTGCGATACAACGTGCGTTCGCCGATGCCCAGCATGGTCGCCGCTTCTTCGCGGTTCCCCTGGGTGATCTCGAGCGCCTTCTGGATGTAGTACTTTTCGACCGTTTCCAGTGGCTGGCCGACGAGATCATCGGCACCGGTGGCGACTGTCAGCAGGCGCCCCGCGTCGGCACGTTCGGGATGCAACGGCGGGATGTCTTCGGGCAGATCATCGACGTCGAGTAACCCGTCAAGATCCACCACCAGCATCCGCTCGACGGTGTTACGCAACTGCCGAATGTTGCCGGGCCAGTCGTAAGCCGTCATGGCCCCGCGGGCGGCTTTGGAAAAACCGGTGACCTGTTTGCCATGGCGGGCTGACATCTCTTTGAGGAAGTGATCCATCAACAGGGGGATGTCATTTTTGCGTTCGCGCAAGGGGGGCAACACAATGTTGACGACATTCAAGCGGTAGAACAGGTCTTTCCGAAACGTGCCCTTGGCGACCATGTCTTTCAGGTCGGCGTTGGTCGCAGCGATGAGCCGGACGTTGACCTTCACCGGTTCATTGGCCCCCACGCGCGTGATCTGCCCGTCTTCCAGCACGCGCAACAGTTTGATCTGCGTGTTCATGGGCATTTCGCCCACTTCGTCGAGGAACAGCGTGCCCCCGTTGGCGTATTCAAATTGCCCGACGCGCCGCCGCTCGGCACCGGTGAACGAGCCCTTTTCGTGGCCGAACAATTCACTTTCGAGAATGCTCTCGGACAGAGCCGAGATATTGAGCGGCACAAATGGTTTGCTCTTACGCCGACTGTTCTGATGCAGGGCCCGGGCCGCGAGATCCTTGCCGGTCCCGTTTTCACCCTGAATCAACACGGTACTGTCGGTGGGGGCGATCTGCTGCAGCAGGGAAATCACCCGATGCATCTGCGGACTGTTGCCCACCACCCCTTCGAAACCGAATTTCTCATCGAGTCGACGGTTGAGTTCAGCCGTCTGGCGAATCAGCCGCAGACGCTCTGAGGCCTTGTCGACGGCCGTTCGCAGTTCATGAATATCCAGCGGCTTGGTGAGGTAGGTGTAGGCCCCGTGCTGCATCGCCGTGACGGCCGAGTTGATCGAACCGTGCCCCGTCAGCAGGATGACTTCGGCATCGGGCAGTTCTTCTTTGGTCTTGCGCAGAATCGCGAGACCATCGACATCGGACATTTTCAGGTCGGTAATGACAATGTCGAAGGCATCGCTCTCGATCAGCGAGGCACCCCGTGCGCCGGTGTTGGCCACCGTGCATTCGTACCGGCCCTGTCGCTCGAGACTTTCGGCCACGGCCTCGGCGTGCGCTTCGTCGTCATCGACGATGAGCACACGCACCGGAGTCGGCGGGATGTCGGGAGTTTTCTCGGGCACTGTCATAGGCTGATGATGATCTTGTCTCTCGGGCCACAGCCCCCGGTGTGCGGTCGGACTGCAAGCCACTTCCATGCGTTCCGAACCCGGGGTTCGGTGCCCTGCCGCTGACGTTCTGCTGCCGGAGGTCTGGCGCTGGGCACGTCGCGGCAGATCTCACTACAAGACATTAGGCATTTTTACGGCTGGCGGCAACGAAATCGTGAATTGTGTGCCGCGCCCCGGGGCGCTGTCGACCAGGACACGGCCTTCGTGCGCTTCGACGATACGCTTGACGGTGGGAAGTCCCAAACCGCTCCCCGATGATTTCGTGGACCAGAACACTTCAAAAATCCGCGACAGCGTCTTTTCATCCATGCCGCAGCCGTTGTCGATCATCTCAAGTTCGACGCGGCCTTCGCGCACGCGGGTTTGGATCTCGACCAACCCACCTCGCGGCATGGCCTGCTGGGCGTTGATCGCCAGGTTCAACAGGACCTGGCGGAACAGACCCGCATCGAGGTTCACCTCGGGGAGGTCGGCTCCCAGATGGGGGCTGATTTCGATGCCATTCGCATTGGCTTCGGGCTGGTAAAATTCCAGGAATTCGCGGACTACCTGGTTCAAATCGCAGGGAGTCAGATCGGGCTGACCGGCCCGGGCGAATTTCAGAAAGTCTTCGAGAATGCCCCCCATGCGGCGGCATTCCTGCTGCAGCGACAAGAGTTTCTTGAGGATGCGGCGGTCGCGAGCCGAGTCGCCTTCAGAGACGTCCTCGATCAACAGTTCGAGATTCAAACTGATGGTCGAAAGGGGATTTTTGATTTCGTGGGCGAGGCCACCGGCGAGCGCGGCGATTTCGGCGAACTGAGCGAGCAGCCGTTCCCGTTCGTCTTTTGGCAGAGAGTCACCGGCCATTTGGATCGTGGTTCTCGAGAATCGCGGATTCCACTACAGCGGGTCGTGACATCAGCCCGTGCCGTGCACCACGGCCCACAGGCCAAATTGAGGGTGATCGGGCCGCCAACAGGGGCCAATATGAACGCGTTTGAATCTGGCCCGCCAATTTTGCACATGTCCACAGGGTCGCCTGCGCAGGCGACGCCGCAGAGCGATTTTGTGTGCGGTTACAGCTCTTCACAGCCATCGCGAGCAACGGGCAGAGAATGTTGGGTCTCTGCCCGTTGTGCGAAATGCCAGAGTCAGCTCGCGGGCGAGGCTTCCGGTTCGGAACTTGCCTGTTCCGCCAAAACCGCCTTGCGAGACAGCTTCACGCGATTCTGGTCGTCGACAGCGATCACTTTGACCTGCATTCTGTCGCCTTCTTTACAGACATCGCTGACCGATTTCACGTAGCCGTCAGACAGTTCGCTGATATGACACAGCCCGTCTTTACCCGGCACGATTTCGATGAAGGCACCGAAGTCCTTAATCGAACTGACGGTCCCGTTGTAGATCTTGCCGACCTTGATTTCTTCGGTCAGGGCTTCGACGCGAGCCAGAGCGTCGTCGACGCCGGCTTGATTCGCACCAGAGATCGTGACGGTCCCGTCGTCGGTCACGTCAACCGTCGACTTGGTTTCTTCCTGAATCAGGCGAATCGTTTTGCCGCCCGGGCCGATCAGCAGGCCAATTTTCTGCGGATCGATTTTCGTGCGGACCAGTCGCGGAGCGTTCGCCGAGATTTCTTTCTTCGGACGGGAAATCGCCGACAGCATCGATCGCAGCAGGTCGAGCCGAGCAGCTTTGGCCTGGGCCAGAGTGCCGCGGATGATCTCTTCGTTGATGCCATCGATCTTGAGGTCGAGCTGAATGCCCGTGACCCCTTTACCGGTCCCGGCGATTTTGAAGTCCATATCGCCGTAGTGATCTTCGTCGCCGATGATGTCGGTCAGCAGCACGAACCGATCGGCTTCTTTAACGAGACCGATCGAGATTCCGGCGACCGGTTGCTTGATCGGCACACCGGCTTCCATCAACCCGAGGGTCGCACCGCAGACGCTGGCCATCGAACTGGAACCGTTCGATTCCATGATGTCAGAGATCACGCGGATCGTGTAGGGGAACTTTTCGGCGGCAGGCAGCACGCGTTCAACCGAGCGTTCGGCCAAGGCACCGTGCCCCATTTCCCGGCGACCGGGACCGCGGATCGGACGACATTCACCCACCGAGTACGGGGGGAAGTAATAATCGAGCATGAACCGCTTGTTGTACTCTTCGAACAGGCCATCGACCCGTTGTTCGTCGCGAACGGTACCCAGCGTAACGGTCACGAGGGCCTGCGTTTCGCCACGGGTGAAGACGGCCGAGCCGTGCACGCGGGGCAGCACACCGACCTGGCAGGCGACCGGACGCAAATCGGTGGTCTTGCGACCATCGGGACGGCTGCCTTCGAGGGCCAGATCACGGACGATGCGATATTCGAGATCGTGCATGGCGGCGTCGAACTGCGCCAGGGTCGCCCCCTCGGCAGTCACTTCGGCACCATTCGGGAACAGCTTTTCTTTCCACTGCGCTTTGACGGCGTTCACAGCTTCGGCACGTTCGTGCTTGCCCGAAGTGGTCTTGGCGGCGCGGAACTGGGTGTAGGCTTCGGCCTTGAGGAAGGCCACCAGCGGATTGACAGCCGGCTGCGGATGCGGAGTCTTGACGACACCCGTTTTCTGCACCAATTCCTGCTGCAGTTCGCAAATCTGCTGAATGGCGCGATGTCCGAACATCAGGGCGTCGGCCATCTGATCTTCAGGCAACTGATCGCCAAAACCTTCGATCATCAGCACCGATTTGTCGGTACCGGCGACCACCAGGTCGAGGGCGCTCGTGGCCAGTTCCTGCTGCTTGGGCATCAGGGTGAACTGGTCGTTTGCCAGACCCACGCGGACAGCCGAGAGGGGGCCCTGGAACGGAATCCCCGTGGCGACCATGAGAGCCGCACTGGCGCCAATGATGGCCAGCACATCAGGATCGTTCTCGCCATCGCAGGCCAGAACGTTGGCCATGATCTGAACTTCGTCGAAATAACCTTCCGGGAACAAAGGTCGCACCGGACGATCAACCAGACGGCTGGTCAGAACTTCTTTCAGCGTCGGGCGGCCTTCACGCTTAATGAAGCCCCCGGGAAACTTTCCCGCTGCCGCTGACCGTTCACGATAATCGACAGTCAACGGAAAAAAATCGATACCGGCGCGGGGCGGGCCGCATTGAGCAGCCACGAAGACGACCGTCTCGCCGTATTGCACGGTGACGGCCCCACTGGCCTGTTTCGCCCACTCTCCGGTTGTAATTTTAAGCTGCCGTCCCCCTACTTCCCGTTCTACGGATACTTTCACTATGTGCACCTGAAAAATTATGAACTAAGTCGCGGCGCTGCTCGCTACTTGCGAAGGGACAGCCGCCCGATGATCTCTAAATAGCTTTCTTGATTGTGCCGACGAAGATAGTCGAGCAAACGACGACGGCGCGAGACCAGCATCAACAACCCACGGCGGCTGGCGTGGTCTTTCGAATGAGTGGCGAAGTGGCCTGCCAATTCGTTAATGCGGTGCGTGAGCATCGCAATCTGCACTTCTGGAGACCCGGTGTCTCCCTCTTTCCGACGAAACTGATGAATGATTTCTGTTTTGCGTTCGCGCGTAATCGACATTCTTTACGTCCTGCCTATGATCCGTTCAGCCATTTAGAGATTTAAACACTCTATCAATACTCGCGGATTATTCAACGCCAAAGCCCTGTCAAACCTGCGGTTCCCCAGAAATCGTCGGATCAGGGATTTTGACTTTCAAGATGTCCCGGAACTTGGCACAATAAAAGCTCCGATTTTTCTGGTCTTGCGGGCCTGACGGAGTCCTGCATCCCCCTGAACCCGCACGAGGAGCGCACGCTGTGAGGCCGAGGGCATTAATCGCAACGGGCGTCCTGATTCTGGTGGTTGGCGGGTCATCTCTGGCATTGGCCCAAGACCGAATTACCCGTGGGACTGCCGCCCCGGCACCGGCCGCGGGAGCTCCCGCCGACTCGGCCGGAACCCCCGCAACGGCCCCCGCCGGCGGATTGTCGGCACCGGTCGAGGTCATCCCGGCGGATGCTTTCCCCCGCAGCCCCACCGGCTTTTTTCGGGGAAATTCCAAAGGAAGCAATGGCTCAGGCTTTTACATCAACCTCTGGGGCCTGATTCCCGTCATCGGCCTGTTTCTGCTGTGGGTCCATACCACCAACTGGGCCGACGATGACGCACAAGGTCTCAAAATCAACCACGAATTCTGGAACTGCCTGCTGATTCTGGTGGGAGCCGCCGGGTTCGTCGCCGTGCTGGCTTTACCCTCGTTTTTTCTGGGATTCATTACCCTGTTGACGGCGTACGCCCTGCCCATCGGCCTGTATGTGCGCGAGCGCAATGACCGGGTGCCCGATGCGGCGAGAGTGATGACCCCCAAACACATCCAGGGACTCGTCATTCGCGGCCTGGCCAAAATCGGGATTCATATCGCCGTCTCGAAAGGGGGCCGCGACTCGGCACTGGGACCGCCGATCCGGTTCATTGGCAAATCCGATGGCAAGGGGAACGATGGAGGCCGCTCGAAACAGGCGGAAAAGTCGCGCGGATTCGTGTCGGCCAAGGAACTCGTGTACGACGCCATTATGCGGCGGGCGACCGATATTCACCTGGAGCCGAAGGAAGACGAGTACTCCGTCCGCTACCGTATCGACGGTGTGATGTACCCGGCCGAGCCGTTCGATCGCGCGATGGGCGAGTCGATCGTCAACATCTTCAAGGTGCTGGGGGCGATGGACATCACCGAGAAGCGCAAATCGCAAGACGGTTCATTCCGCGCCCAGCTCGAAAAACGAGTCATCGACTTTCGTGCCGCGACCCAGGGAACCGGTTCGGGCGAAAAGATCAGTCTGCGTATTCTCGACCAGGCCAACTCGGTCAGCAAGCTTGAGCAACTCAACATGCGCAAGCAGATGCTCGAGCAGTTGCGCGAAATCATTCACCAGCCCCACGGGCTGTTCCTCTCATGCGGTCCCACAGGTGCCGGTAAGTCGACCACGCTCTATGCCGCGTTGAACGACATCGATGCGTATCAGCAGAATATCATCACGGTCGAAGACCCGGTCGAATACAAGATTGCCAATGTCACCCAGATCGAAGTGAACACCAAGTCGGGGAACACATTCGGCAACTCGCTGCGGAGTATTCTGCGGCAGGACCCCGACGTGGTCATGATCGGCGAAATTCGTGACGCCGAGACGGCGAAAATCGCCTGTCAGGCGGCGAATACCGGGCACATGGTGTTTTCCACAGTCCACGCGAACGACACGATCAGCGCGTTGTACCGCGTGATCGACCTGGGGGTGGAACCGTTCCTGCTCTCATCGGCGCTGTCGGGCATTCTGGGGCAGCGCCTGGTCCGACGGCTGTGCGAAGAATGCAAAGAGAAGTACGTCCCCAAACCCGAACTTCTCAAGCAGGCGGGACTGCCCGCGGACAAGGTCGAGGCGTTCTACAGGCCACCCACCAACGCCGAAAGCCCCTGTCCGAACTGCAGCGGCCTGGGCTATCGCGGACGGTTGGGTGTGTTTGAACTGTTTACGATCAACGAACGGCTCCGCGACATGATTCGCGAAGGCAAACCGGTCGCCGAGATTCGTTCGGAAGCCCGTAAAAACGGCATGCTGTACATGAAAGAAGAAGGCCTGCGACTGGTGGTGAAAGGGCTGACCTCGATTCAGGAACTGCAGGCTAACGTCAAGTAGCATTGGTCACTGCCCGAACCCCGCTGCGGGTCGCGGTAGACAAGGATTTGCAATGGAAGTCGTGTTCGGAGTGATCCTGGTCGCGATCGTGGCGGGCGTCACCTGGTGTGTCTCCGCCGAGGGGGCCTGGGGTTCGGTGCTGACCTTCCTGGCGGTCCTGTTCGCCGGCCTGTTGACGATGAACTTTTTCGAACCCACCGCCAGCCTGCTCGACAGTTTTGGTTCGTGGATGGAAGACTACTCGGATCTGACGGCGTTTCTGGGGCTGTTCGCGCTGTTCACCTTCTTGTTGCGCCTGGCGACCGACAATATTTCACCTTCGGATGTCGAACTCGACGGACGCATTCAGCAGGTCGTGCGCTGGCTGTTTGGCCTGGCGACCGGTTATCTGACGATGGCCATTCTGCTGACGGCCCTGCACACGGCCCCGCTGCCGCGGAGTTTTCTGGGGTTCAAACCCGAAGGCCTGAACTTCTTCGAGATTTCCGCACCAGATCGGCAGTGGCTGGGCTTTACGCAGCACGTGTCCGAAAAAGTGCTGGTCACCGGCAAGATCTTTGACGGTCCGAAATACGCCATGCCGCCCGATTCGAATGACGTGCGCGTCTGGTCGTCGTTCCCGATCCGATATGCGACCCGGCGGATCGACTACGCGGCCGGTCGGCGGACCTCCGCCTCGGGAGGTGGTCTCGGCCCCGCTCCTGGCGTGGCGCCGGCACCCGCAGGCGGTACTCCGGCCGGGTTCTGAGCAGGCTCGGGTTTCGCCCCCGCAGACTCAGAGGCTGGCAATCTCAGCCGTGGCTACGAACCACCCCAGTGGATTCCCAGCATCAGCGAGTTGAGACCACTGCCGATTCCCAGCAGGGCCAGATTGTCGCCGGCGGCGACATGCCCGCGTTCGATGCCCAGCGCGGCCGTTAAGGGCAAAGCGGCGGCACCCGTGTTTCCCAGGAACTCGACCGTCGCGAAATCGAGCTTTGTATCGAGCCCCAGTTTTTCGTAGAGCAGCTTACGATGCGCACGGCCAACCTGGTGCGTGAACGTGCGCTGCACGTCGGCGTTGGTCCAGCCCAGAACTTTCTTGGTCGCTTCCCAGGTTTGAGCGGCCAGGCCTACACCCGCATGCAACAATGCCTCGGAATCGGTCTGCATGCGGGGCCGGTCGTCGCCATGCGTGTGCGACGCCACCCCTCCGGCACATAGTTCGTGAGCCGAGGTGTCTGCCTGAAAGACTCCACCCAACAGGCGGTTTCCGGTCTGACTCAACTTGCGATCGCACAACAGCACGGCGGCCGAACCCGAGCCGATCGTCAGCGAAGCGAAGGCCAGTTTGACATCCTGTTTCGTCAGCCGGGGATCGTTGAGCAATGAGTCGATCGTTCCCTCGACCAGATCCCGGCCCATTTCTGTTCCGACGACCAGTGCGGCACGAATCTGCCCCAGTTCAATCATATTGGCCGCGAGGATCATGCCGTTCAGAATACCCAGGCAGGCATTGCTGACATCCAGCACGAGAGCCGAACCGGGCAGGTTCAGCGCGTGATGGACACCACTGGCGGTGGCGGGTTCCAACTGATCACGGCAGACCGAGCCATGAATGAGGCAGCCGATGTGCTGGCGATCGAAACGAGTCGCGTCCAGCAAACGCTCGCCGGTTTGCGAGCTGATCGTCCCGGGCAGAACGCCGCGATCCCAGAATCGGCGTTCGTGAATTCCGGTCATCAGTTCCAGACGACCGGCGGGCAGATGGAACCGGTCGTACACCGGTGCCAGACGCGCTTCAATTTCCGCGGAGGTGACAACGTGCGGAGGCAGACTGTATGCGAATGCCTCGACGCAAACGTGCTGATAACGCATGCGGCAACAGGATCAGGCTCGAGCGCGTGCGGGAGTGGCCTGAGTCGGATCGAGTTGACCCATCAGGTCGGCAATGACGCGCAGGTCGGCGTCGCGCTGTTCATTCTGGGGATTCTGCGGTTCGCGGAATTCATAGCGCCGCGAAGAACGGATGTATCGCAGACCTTCCAGAACGAGGTCACGTTGTTGCTGCGTTAATTCTAGTGTCATAAGTTCGCTCATGATCTCAGGCGGTCTCGCGCGCACGAAAAAGCAGTTTTCCTGAAGAACCGTTCGCCCTCATGACGATTCCGGCAAACTCCATGTTACGCTGGCAGCGACCAGTTCTCAACCAGATTTATGATACCCGGGTTAAGAACTAACCGCAAACACTCTCCTTGTCTATCGAACCAGACCGGTCTCGAGCTTTGCCTTTCAGAACTGATCCCGCAGCGCCCCTACGGCCCGCGTTTCCCATGCGACCCCAGAATCAAGCAAGCCCGGTTGCCCAACCGCAACCGGGCTGTTTCACTTGATTGTCTCGATCGTCAGGTCCGCATTTCACCGCATGTTAAGCCTGAACGCTGCGACTGGTCCCCTGGGTAAACCCCGTGCGGACGACGACCGTTCGCCGAGATTCGACACCGCAGTTACCAGCGGTAATAGCCGAATCCGTAGGCTGGATAAGGAGCCGGCACGCCATAGACCGGACCGACGCCAAACCCCACACCCGGCGCCGCGATTCCGAAACCAGGTGTCGTCACAATCACCCCCGGAGCGTACGGCCGGTAATACGGGCGATATCCGTAAGGCCGGTAACCGCCGTGGTAGTAACCACCACCGTGATACCGGTAACCACCCCCATAACCATGGGCCTCGGCGGTCGAGGTCACCGCTCCGCTCAACAACAGACCGCCAGCAACCAACGCCAGTGTCATCAGGACGCGTTTCATGATTTGTTCTCCTTACTCTTCAAACTGTTTGTTTACCGGGGACGTTTCCGCTGCCTGGTGGAAAAATTCTGAATGACTTGTGTTGGTCACTCGCGTCTCCACGGGACACAGAAAATGCAAGGTGCGTGCCAGATCTCAAAACGGGCAGGCTGGAATTCCACAAACCGCAGCGAATCAACACCTTATGGAATTTGCGAAGAATCGGCATTGGTTTCACGACCCGGTGCCGCGAGTGAAACTGAGTTCAAACGCGCCATCAAAATGATCCCATTCACCCGTAATACGATTCGGGTATGATTCCAGCAGATGATGCTGGTCTGGGATGCGCGTCGCGGGTAAAACGACCATTCGCTGATCCACGTCGTGCCGGGAAAGGTCAATAACCCCATCGCGACAGCGAAGCAGGTACAGTCCACTCGCGGGAGCAGTTCAATCAGATACGTCCGTCCCGGGATTTGTTCCGGAGACCTTTCCTTTCAGGATGGCAGTGCGATGTTCTTCGATCCGAAGTATTTTCTGTTTCTATCACCGGCCCTGCTCTTGATGGCCTGGGCCCAGTGGCGTGTCAAAAGCAGCTATGGTCGGGCGATGCAGATGCCCGCGCAAATGAGCGGTTTTGATGCGGCCCGCTACATCCTCGATCAGGCCGGCTTGCAACATATTCCCGTGGAGCCCACCCAGGGCGAACTGAGCGACCATTACGATCCCCGTTCGCAGACCGTGCGCCTCAGTACCAACGTGTATTACGGGCGAACGCTGGGCGCAGTCGGCATCGCGGCCCATGAAGTCGGGCACGCGCTGCAGCATGCACAGGGCTATCTACCGCTGGGCATCCGCAATCTGGCCGTACCGGCCGCCCAGTTCGGCCCTCAGGTGTTCATGGTCCTGCTGTTCCTGGGGATGCTGCTGGGGAGCATGAAGCTGATCATTCTGGGACTGGTGGCCTACAGCGGGATCGTGTTGTTCCAACTGGTCAACCTGCCCGTGGAGTTCGACGCCAGTAACCGCGCCAAACGAATTCTGGCCGATCTGAACATCGTAGACGCCAACGGCTCAGTTGTGGTACGCGATGTACTGAACGCCGCTGGCTGGACCTACGTCGCGGCCACTTTGCAGGCGTTTCTGACACTGCTGTATTACGTCAGCGTCTTCACCGGAGGCCAGCGGCGCAACCGCGAGTAAGCGCATCGCGGTCTCTGCTGGTGCTGACGCGCGGCGTGCCCGGCCATCCGCCGCACAGCCTGGGGTTGATTAGAAACCCAGACCGACGCCATCGAGCACCGAAGTGCCCACGGTTCCGTCCTTGATTTCAAACATGGACGGGTATTGCACCTTCCAACGGCGGTTCGCCGACGGGCAATACTGCCGGCCATTGCCTTCGATCGCAGCGATTCCGGGAATGCGGGCGGCGAGGCTGGCCGAGTGCAGGAAGGAGAATCCCGGACAGGTCAAGTCCTGCACGCACATGAACATACCGAACTTCTGCCCGGCGGCTGCCAGGATCAGCGAATCGCTTTGACCTTTGCAGGCCTTGAGGGCGATACCGCTGTAACCGAGGTCGCGGGCCATCAGCAGGCTGTCATAATCGACAAGTGATTCGTCGATGACCACGGGCTTCAGCTTCGCTGCCTCGTGCATCTTGTTTTCGGGGTGCGCTTTCAGATCGCGGTGCGTCGGCTGTTCGATGTACTGCACGCGGTCATACGCCTGGGGCGCCCCTTCCTGGACCTTCTTCAGGAAATCGAGGACGTAGTCGACGTTCGCGCATTTTTCGTTGAAATCGAGCGAGTAGAACCACTCGCGGCAACCCCGGGCGGTCTGGGCTTCGACGGCGACCTTTTCAACAGACAGCACTCGATTCACATCCCACGCGAGATCGTCGCCAGCCAGCTTGATCTTCAGGTGCGTGAGGCCGTTGTATTTGATCCACTCGCCGAGCGTCTCGGGGAGACCATCGCCCACCTTCTTTTCGATATCTGCCGGCGTCAGCGGATCGAGCGCGCCGACCAGGTGATACAACGGCATCTTGGGCTTCGGATCACGGAGGGTGTACTTATCGAGGTATTCCCCCTTGAACGACTTGTCGAGGTAATTCGACAAGTCATGGTTCATGTACGTCTGCGACAGCGTGTTGAAACTGTTCTTGGCATGCACGCGTCCGTAGGCATCGTGCAGCGCGGCATCGAGGGGGCTGGCCGCGACGAGTTGTGCCAGGTAAGGCATCGCCTCGGGCAGATTCTGCTTCTGGGCCTGCAGTTTCGCCAGGTGCTCGAACTCGCCTTTGAACTGTTCGGTGATATCGAGCGGGTGCGCGTAGTCGGGATAGTCGGCGGCCAGTTCGACCACTTCGCTGGCGAACTGCTTCATCACCTCTTCGCCTTTATCGACCGGCACCTGAGCCGAGGGCCAGGCCCACACCGCGGCGGCCGGCATGCTGCCGAACCCCGTTTCCTGCTTCTTGTTTCGCGTCTCGACTCGAACTTCGACGTTGATCAGCGTGGCCTTGTCCATCACGCGACCCCCGAATTTGATCGGGCACCGAAACTGAATGGGTTCGAAGGTACATCGGGCCTCAAGGATGGTGATGTCTGTGGCTTTCGGCATGATCTGCGAGACAGGAGAAACGGTCGAAACAGCGCACGCTCGAGGTGCACCCCCGAGCGTGCGCAAATGTTACACGGAAGCGGGCAATTGAATCAAGAAAAATACCCGAATCCCCGTGCCGGACCACCGGTGAACACCCGCCGAAATCGCCCGCCGAGCGGTGTGCCGATTGAACGGTTCGTGGCATCGAGGCGTCACGGCACAGCGTACTTGCCACCCAGGCAGCCGACTTTTTGCATTCGAAATGGGCTGTGACCTGGGGGCGACTGCGGAACGAACTGCTCGCATTCTTGCCACTTTTTCTCGGGAAATTGCCCGAAAATCTGGGTCCGGGGGGCAACCCGCCGGCACGTGCGGCGGTACCGCCTGCCACGTGCCGATCGGTCAAAAACCCCGGAAAACGGCTTCGTTTGACAAACCAGAGAGTTGCTCTTTCCGCGGCAGGCGGTTAAACCAGCAAAACCATGTCGAATCATACCTATCGTACCGCCCCTGTAGCGACCACCGGCATGCCCCCCGGCATTCCGAACATCATCGGCAACGAAGCCGCCGAGCGATTCAGTTTCTATGGGATGAAGGCCATTCTGACCGTCTTCATGACCAAGTTTCTGGTCGATGCGGCCGGGCAACTCGACCTGATGTCGGAATCCCAGGCGAAATCGTATTACCACCTGTTCGTCGCGTCAGCGTATTTTTTCCCGGTGATCGGGGCCATTGTCGCCGACGTCTGGTTCGGCAAATACAACACGATTATCGCTTTGTCGCTGGTGTACTGTCTGGGTCACCTGGCATTGGCGCTCGATGAAACCCGACTCGGGTTATTTGCCGGCCTGGCGTTGATTGCCATCGGATCGGGGGGCATCAAACCCTGCGTTTCGGCTCACGTCGGCGACCAATTCGGCCAGTCGAACGCGCACCTGATTTCCAAAGTGTTTGGCTGGTTCTATTTCTCGATCAATTTCGGGTCGTTTTTTTCGCAGATCCTGACCCCCTGGCTGCTGGAAGGATTTCCGGAATGGCTCGTCAGCACACTGTCGATTGAATCCGCGGAAGCAAAGGCCCGCTGGTTGAAAATCGGGCCCCACGTCGCGTTCGGCGTCCCGGGCATCCTGATGCTCATCGCCACGATCATTTTCTGGGTCGGCCGCAATAAGTATGCACACATCCCCGCGCAGGGCACGGCGAAAGTTTTCGGCGCCCTCAAGGGTGGTGGCTGGAAGATTCTGCTGAAACTGGTCCCGGTCTACCTGCCGATTTCGGTCTTCTGGGCGCTCTACGATCAAACGGGTTCCTCGTGGGTCTTGCAGGCCGACAAGATGAACCGCGACTGGCTGGGCCACAACTGGCTCGCCTCGCAGGTCCAGGCGATTAACCCGCTGTTGATCCTGATCACCGTGCCGCTGTTCTCGTACGTGGTCTACCCGGCGCTCGGCAAGGTCGTGCGTCTCACCTCAGTCCGTAAGATCACCGTGGGACTGTTCCTGACGGTGGTCGCGTTCTCGATCTGCTCGTTCGCCCAGGAACGGATTGACGCCGGCGAGCACCCCAGCATCGCCTGGCAGGTGGCCGCCTTCTTCGTGCTCACGGTCGCCGAAGTGCTCGTTTCGACCACCGGCCTGGAATTCTCGTACACCCAGGCGCCACGAGAGCTGAAATCGTTCGTGATGTCGATGTGGCTGCTGTCGGTCTCGGCCGGCAACGTGATCGCCGGTTTCGTCAATAAGTTCATCCAGAACGACGACGGCACTTTGAAACTCAACGGTGCCGAGTACTTCTGGTTCTTTACCAAGCTCATGGTCGGCGCGGCGGTCGCCTTCCTGATCGTCTCGTTCTTCTACACCGAAAAGACCTACATTCAGGAAGAACAGGCCGCCACCCACTAGATGTTTCCGCGCGACTCCAAGCTCTGTACGGCGGATGAGGCGGTCGCCCGGATCACAGACGGCCAAACCGTGGCCTGCGGCGGATTCGTGGGGGCCGGCCACCCGGAAGCCCTCACGGCGGCGCTCGAACGGCGGTTTCTGCGCGACGGACAGCCGCGCGGGCTGACTTTGATCTACGGGGCTGGCCAGGGAGACTGGAAAACCCGCGGCCTCAACCATCTGGCCCATGAAGGCCTGCTGGCCCGCGCCATCGGCGGCCACTGGAGTCTCGCCCCCGGCCTGGGTCGCCTGGCCCTCGACGGCAAAATCGCCGCCTACAATTTCCCCCAGGGGGTCATCTGCCAGTTGTTCCGCGACATCGCGGCGGGCCGCCCGGGCTGTATTACCCAAGTTGGCCTGGGGACGTTCATCGATCCCGCCGAGCGCGGAGGCCGGCTGAATGACCGCACGCCGCCGGGACTGGTCGAACGCCTCGAACTCGGCGGCAAGACCTGGCTGTGGTACAAAGCGCTGCCGATTCACATCGCCCTGATTCGAGCCACCGCGGCCGATCCGTGGGGTAATCTGCTGATGGATGACGAGGCGCTCATCGGCGAAGTTCTGCCGATCGCGCAGGCCGCCCACAACTGTGGCGGAATTGTGCTGGCCCAGGTGAAACGCCTGGTCGATCAGCCAGCCATTCCCCAGCATGTGCGGGTTCCCGGTGCGCTCGTCGACGCGATCGTGGTCGCCGCTCCGCATGAGCACGACCAGACTTTCGCGGTCCATCAGGATCCCGATTTCTGTACACCCGCCCCGCTCGACCTGCAGCTGCCCGAACTGGGCCCCTGGGAAGGGGACGAACGGCGGATCATCGCCGGCCGGGCCCACGATGAACTCGCCGATGGTGCGATCGCCAACCTGGGCATCGGCATGCCCGAAGGGGTGGGGCGCATCGCCGCCGAGACCGGTCGTCTCGCCCGCGTCACGCTGACGCTGGAAAGCGGACCGTTTGGCGGCATTCCCGCGACCGGCCTCAGCTTCGGGGCCTCACGGTTTCCACAGGCCATTATCGATCAGCCGGCCCAGTTCGATTTCTACGACGGTCGCGGCCTCGATTATGCCGCACTCGGTGCGGCCCAGATCGACGCAGCCGGCAACGTCAACGTCTGCAAATTCGGCACTCGATTTGCCGGCGTGGGGGGCTTTGTCAACATCTCGCAATCGGCCCGCCGTCTGATTTTCTGCGGCACGCTGACGGCCGGCGGACTGGCCGTCTCGACCGCCGCCGGTCGCCTGGTCATCGACCGCGAAGGGACAGTCAAAAAGTTTGTCCGGCAGGTCGAACTCGTGTCGTTCAGCGCAGCCCGCAGCCGTGAAATCGGCCAGGAAGTACTGTACGTCACCGAACGCGCCGTGTTTCGGTTGTGTGCCGAGGGGCTGGAATTGATCGAAGTCGCTCCGGGCATCGAAATCGAACGGGACGTGGTAGGGCACATGGAATTCCGGCCCCTCATCCGCGACGTGCGCCCCATGCGGGCCGACCTGTTTGCATCCCCATAAAAACCGCAGAGGGAGGGTTGCCGACCCTGGTCTGGTCTGCCGCATTGTGAGGCGGCTGCCAGACCCCGATCGTCAACACTCCCTCGCAAACGTGTCCGGTTCAGTTCCGGTGCACCAGCGGCGTATTATCGGCGGAACGTGTACTCGGTGTTGGCCTTGTCGAAGGCCACATCAGGCAGGCGTTCATCGACGCGGATGTCGGTGTAGCCGTAGTATTCGATCAGCGTCGCTTCATCGAGAGCCGCGGCGTCGCTGAACTCGGCTCCTTTTTCAGGCCACCCGAAATTCCGGACGCAGATCGGCAGTGACAGTTCGCGATCGATGTAGGTAATCGACTTGCGGTAGGTCGGTTCAACTTCCGGCGATTCGTATTCGACGCTCCAGCAGTCACACACGCGACCCATGAATTTCTGATCGGCGTGCATCTCCCAGCGGACGCCCGATTTCATGGCCATGTCACGCTTGCGGTACTTCAGAATCTTCTCGGCCAGTTGCAGCAAACCGGCTTCGGTCACCGGATGCCGCGATTCCGCCATCGCCAGCGAGCCGGTCGGTTCCAGTTTCATCAACGGCAGCTTCTTCTTGATGCCCCCCAGGCGGACCAGCATCTTGTCGTCGTACTGGCCATCGACCAGCAGCACTTCGCGGCCGACGTCGCCCCCTTCGACCCACTTCATGTAGACGCTGAAGGGTTTGTGACGCAGCTTGAATTCCATCGACTGCAGTTCCTGCAGGTCACCGCCGTCCAGTTTTTCCTGCTTCACGAAAGTCGCCGTGTAATCGGGAATCTGCTCGATGCGGTGCTTGCCCAGTTCGAGCAGAGCCACGTGCAGTTGCAGCGCGAGTTTACTGCCACGAATCGCCGACTGAATCTGGCGGTTGAGGTCAGCCGCGGAGACGTTGCCCGTGCCCCCGGCACTGGCCACGAGATCACCCGCAGATGAGCTGGGCAGATTCGACAGCAGTTGCGGGGCGCTCTTGGCGGAGTTATCGAGTCCGGCTCCCGCCGGTTTCGTCCGGAAGGTCAGGAACAAAACGCCCAGCGCCAGGGCCCCAATCAACCCGGCCAGGCAGTTTTGCCGCGACGTTCCGGGCGGAATCCACATGCGTTTACGGAGACTCCAGATTGAACTGAGGCAGGGCCGACAGCGATTCTGCCAGACATTCTTGAGGCGCTTCATGGCACGTCCGTCCTTCGCCCCGGGGTCAACGGCGGTTGGTTGCCGGGGGTGTAAGAATTGTTTCGCTACTGCAAACGTCGCTCTCGAGCTGCCGAAGCGATGTCCATCCGCAGGCGCTGCAATCCGCTTCGTCTTAACGCAGAGCGCAGTCACCATAATGGTCGGAATCAGCACCATCTGAATCGCAACCAATCGTCACGGCGCGGCATAAGCGGTGCGCACAGACCGTCCGCCCCACCGGGAATCGAGTGTTTCTGACAGAGGCGCCACAACCCCACCATCCCGCACAATCGATACCGCGGAATTAACCCGGGCAGAGCCACTTCGTGCCTCGTCCCAGATGATCCGGAGCGCCTGGATTCACCCCCACCTTTCGGCATTGGGCCGGCCCTGCGGAAGCCGGCAAATTCGCCACGTCTGCTATAATCTCCCGAGCGTTCTGGCCCCACTCCCGCTCGTCGTCGCGGGGCCGATCTTTTCGTTCCGCACTCTGAACCTCGATTGATGACCGCAGCATTGCCTCCGTACGACGCCATTCTTGTCCTGGGATTTGGCGGACCCGAAAAACCCGATGATGTCATTCCCTTCCTGGAAAATGTGTTGCGCGGACGGAACGTGCCGCGCGAACGCTTACTGGAAGTCGCGGCTCACTACGATCACTTCGGGGGCAAAAGTCCAATCAACGACCAGATGCGCGAATTGATCGCCGCCCTGCGCCCGGAACTGGATGCCCGCGGAATTCAACTCCCGATCTATTGGGGCAACCGCAACTGGCACCCCATGCTGGCCGACACGCTCCAAGAAATGGCCGAGGCCGGAGTGAAGCGCGCCATTGCCTATGTCACCAGCGCGTATTCGTCCTACTCGGGCTGCCGGCAGTACCGCGAAGACATTCTGCGGGCTCAGGCCGTCGTCGGCACCGCCGCCCCGCAGGTCGAAAAACTCCGCGCGTTCTTCAACCACCCCCGATTCATTACGGCCAATATCGACCAGTTGCGACGTGCGCGAGCCCAGACGGCGACTGATGCCGCGACAGTGCCGGTGGTTTTCACGGCTCACAGCATTCCCTCGTCGATGGCGAACTCCTGCGATTATGAACGCCAGTTGCGCGAAACGTGCCGGCTGACGGCGGAAGGAGCGGGCCTGCCCGCCGATCGCTGGCAACTCGTCTATCAGAGCCGCTCGGGCCGGCCGCAAGACCCCTGGCTGGAACCGGACATCCTCGATCACCTGCGCGCCATCCGCCAGCAGGGAGTTGGCGAGGTGATCGTGATGCCGATTGGGTTTCTGTCGGATCACATGGAAGTGCTCTACGACCTCGACTACGAGGCCCAGGCGATCGCCGAGGGCATCAATCTGAAAATGGTCCGCGCCGCCACCGTCGGCACACATCCCGAGTTCATCGGCATGATTGTCGATCTGATCCAGGAACGGGTCTCGGGCCAACTCGAGCGCCTGGCGATCGGCGACTACCCCGCCCGCCCCGATGTCTGCCCCCTCGACTGCTGCCCCGCCCCCGCCCGCCCGCCGGGGCGGTAACAGACAGTTCACTAAACAGACAACGCACGCGCGCTGTCCCGACCACCTTCCGCCCTCTGGGATGGTCGAGGTGAATTGCACCGTCGTGCCCATCGGCATTGCCAGGGGCGACATGCGACCGGCCTACCGCAGCGGTGCTTCTTCAGCGCATCATCCCAAACCGCGCGCTGACCCTGCCCATCAACTTCTCCCCTCTCCCATTTTGGGGAGAGGGGTCGGGGGAGAGGGCCGGATCAGCCCTACGGATTGGCAAACAGCGGCGTTTCCGCACATTGGCCCGCGTCACTACGAGCAGTACCTCGGCCCACGGTTTCTGTTTGTGGACACGTGACAATCCCTGACAGGCAGGACCAGGTAGCGATGTTGAAGGTCATGCAGGCGATGTCTAAAGCGCCCTCTCCCCTAACCCCTCTCCCCAAATGGGAGAGGGGGACAGTTATTAGGTGGGTGGCGTCTGCTGGTGCTTCGTGAATACTCCCTTGCCAGGCAGCATTGACGGTCGCAGTCGTATGCTGGTGCCAGCATCCTGTGAATTCCCCGAATTGAGTTGGCGCGCACTGGGGGTGCTGCGGTGCCGCCGCAGAAACGCCGGGTTGAGTTTCACCCCCGGACCGCTGGCGCCCCCCACGACACCTCTCTGGGTCTCGGCGATAATCACCACATCGCACAGCGTATCGAACATGTTGGCCAGCGGAACATAGCGGGCCCCGGTCGCCTGCGCCAGGCGCTGGGCTTCCCCAGCGTCGGCCGCGGCGACGCTGAACAGTCCCTTCCGCTGCTGAACTCCGACGGTGACAGGCGGATTACGGGGGCCATTCGACCAGGGCCAGATCGTCGAACCAGGCCTGGCCGGTTACGGTGCTGGCGTTGAATCCCAGTCTGGCGCAGACTTTCAATGTGGTCTTGTCTTCCGATCCAAACACCATCGCGACCCACGTCCAATCGTGATCGCCCACGAGCGATGTCGTCTTGATCGACACGCCCTCCACGCACAATACTGCGCCGGTGGTGCCTCCTGGCTCGCGGAGTTGTACGTCCCGCGTCTTAATCCACCCGCATAAGACATAGCGCGTCTTCGGCTTAACCTTGACCTTCTGCTCAAACCGAGCATCGTTCTGCACGCGACACTCGATTGTGAGCGAGCGTTGGCCGTCGTGGGACACGTCCGGGACGGCCAGCATTCGCCGTGCCTCCGCGGTGAACGCCTGTGGGTGCCAGGCCCGCTTCGACTCCTCGAACGAGCCATCGACCAGCAGGTTCGTTTGTTTGAGATTCGCCGTCAGAAATTCCGGATGCATGGCCACGAGCGGAGGCGGAGCCTCGTCAACAGGTAACGACAACAGCACCTTCAGAGGCGAGATGTCGCCGGCTTTCCAGTCGACCTGTGCGAGTGCCTGGCGGACTTTATCTGGTACCGGGAACCGCCAGCGATCGACGAAAACGGGAGTCAGGTCCTGCCCCGCAGCGCATGACGCGCAGATGATCCAGGACCAGGCCTGCAACTTCGGGTTACTCGTTTCCGGGCAGTCGAAAATGTGACTGTAAAACTTCGCCACCCACTCATTGCCGCCGTAATCCCGGCGAAGTTTCAGCATCACCGAGGCATACATGCAATTGATGTCGGTCAACGGGACAGGCCGTCCCTGCGCATTGAGCACCTTGTCTCCCTGACGACCGGCCGAGGTAAAGGTCTGCAAGTAATCCTGAGACGATTTGGAGTAGAGATCTTCGGCACGTTCAATCGCGTCACGGACTTTTTGATCTTCGTCGACACATCCCAGAGTGTCCATGCACACATTTCGCATGAAGACCGCGAACCCTGTGAGCCACAGATTCCGGTGGCCGAACGTGTGCCAGTTGCGACCGAACTCGTAGAAGTAATAGTGCTGAAAGACCTTGGGGTTCTTTCGGACGTGCGCATAGTCACCATTTCCATAGAAGCCGGCGATCTCGACCCGCGTCGCGCCGATGCTGCCACAGCCCAGGCCACAGGTGTAACTGGGATCCGGGACCATCGCGACGGTCACTTTGCCATTGTGCAAGTTGTAATTTGATGGCGGATATTTGACGAGCTGGCTGTAAAGCTCCCAGCCCGCATCGAGTCGGTCGACGAAGATCTGCATGATGGCCGGGTCGAGATCTTTCGTTGTCGTGAGGACAACAACCCGCTTCCCCTCCCACGGAATGAGCTGCGTCGACGTGCCCTTCTGTTTCCAGATTTCGGGACGCATGGGACGATACGCAACCGGTTCACCCGGCTGAATGGGCGCCGACAGCAACTGACCCGGGACAAGATGCCAGACCGCGGTCAGAATCAATCCGAAAGCGAAAGACCTTGGCATGTTCCACCCTCCAGCAGACTGCGTTCGGGACTGTTTTGGAGTACTGGCAAATCCCTTGTAGCCGCGCGAAATGACTTTTTCAAACAAAATCAATCTGGGGGCACAGCAATTCCGGCGATTCGCGCCTGGCTCAACGACTCATCGCGGGGCGTGTCGTGAGACCCAGCTCACAGAAGAGAGAGGGCGATACCCAAAAAGCACGGCGTGCCCACCAAGGTCGTTTCGCGAACTGCAGGAGATAAATTGTGTTTCCGGATATCGCGCCGGCGCCGAGATCGGCTCTCAAGGTGTTCCTGGGTGGATCAATTGCTCAGCCTCGCGTCGCAATTGTTCGACTTCAGCTTTCTCGGTCCAGGCCGCCTTCGGATTAGCCTCTGTCCATGCCGCGGCCAGTGCCAGATTCTGTCGCGCGGCATCGGGGTTCCCGAGTCGGTGCTGAATCATCGCCAGAAACAAGTAATCCCAGGCGACCAGTGGGAAAATCTTGGCCGAGTCTTCGAAATGAGACAGCGCTGCCGAATAATCCCCCAGGCGATAGCGGACGGCGCCCGTCACACGCTCTTTGCCGAGACTCTCGCGGGCGACGTGGTTCAGTTGCTTCAGCGTCGCCAGAGTCGAAGGCTGCCATTGATCCAATGGAAGCACTGTGTACAAGACCCGCAAAGCGACACCCTCTTCGTTGATCTGGGCGAAATGCCGTAACACATCCCGGCATGTCTCACGCCAGCGGTCGAATCGACCTGCGACCAGCTCGGCATCGACGGCGAGATACCAGGCGCGAGCATCGTCTGGATCCTGCCGAATCACGGCCACAAAGTCGGCGATTCCATTCGACAACTCTCCGGTTCTTATCCGGTACTCCCCCCGACCCAGTAACGCGCCGGTGTTCGTCGAATCGCTTCGCAAAACGGTGCTGAAATCTTCGATCGCCTGCACCAGATTGCCTTCGTAAAGGGCTTCCTGTCCATGCTGCACGTAAATGGGGGCGTAACGCGGCAGGATCGCCAAATCAAACGCCACCAGTTCATCATAGGTGAAATCACGCCCGACCTCGCGCAACACCCGGCTGAGCAGGCGCGGTGCATTGAGATCCCATAGATGAACACGGCGCTGCGGACTCTGATCGATCGTCACCAGCCAGGATTCGTCTCCACTGAAGGCCGCATTATTGAAATGGCTGGGCAGATTCTGCGAGAGTTCGTGGAAACGCAGATCGAGCAGCATCGCGGAGGGTTCCGACGGCTTTGCCAGATCCCAGAGCCGGACCGACTTTTCCGGTTCGTCGGAGTAAGCGAAATCGCTGTCACTGAAGAGAAACGTACCGGCACCCATGACGAGCCGTTGTCCCTGGGGACCGAACAGCATGCGCGGCGACAGATAGTCACTGCGCAAGATCGACAACAACTGCGGCGCCTGGCTGGGCATTACCGCAAACAGTCGCACATTTTTGTCAAATGTCCCCACGGCCAACAGGCGGCTGTCGGGGCTGAATTTCATAGAACAAACCAGCCAACGATCGGCATTGGCGATCGGTAACACGCCGGCTGCCTGCTGTGGAGTGTGCAGGTCCCAAATCCGAACCGTTCTGCCCCCAGCAACCAACCAGCGTGAATCAGGGCTGATGGCCAACATAGGGGCATCATAATTCAAGTCCTCCACGGCCAGTGTCAGTTTTCTGCCGGCAGGCTCGTCACCCCCCAGGTCATACAGATCGAGAATCCATTTCCCGGTCCCACTCTCCGGTTGATCGGTGCGGACCTGTTGGTTTAAGATCGCCAGCCAGCGATTGTCTCGACTCATGACGTGGCGGGTGATTGATCCGTCGGTCGTCTCCAAGAGCCGCGGGTCTAACTCAGGATGCGGTTTCTCTAAATCCCATAATGTCATGCGCCGGCACACGGGGGCGGTGCGCTGGGGAACTATTTCCGACCGCCAGGTCACGAGCCAGCGACCGCCGGGACTCACCCGTGCCAACGACTTTTCAACGAGTGCCAGCATGCTGCCGGCGGGATCGGTTGCTTCGAGATTCCAAAGCAGGACCTCCTGTTCGTTGTAAAACTGCGATCCCGCCACGAGCCAACGATCTTTTCCGCCAAAAACGACGAACTCAGGCTCCCCGGCATTGGGCATCCGCAACGGCTTCCAGGCGTCTTTGCCGAATTGCAGGTCATGGACGATGAGTCCCTGTGCAGTTCGAGCCACCAGCCGACGTCCATCGGAACTGAATGCCAAGGGTACGTTGGGGGGCTCGTCCGCCTCCTTACGTGACGTCACAGGCTGATTTGTTTCGCTGACCAGACGTGCGTCACCCTCGGTGGTCTCCTCGATCGACCACACCTGCGGTTCGTCGTTCTGCAGATCCCACAGACCCAGTCGGCCATCGGGCCGACAACACGCTAGCCACCGTTGATCGGGACTCATCACTAACTCCGGTGCCGCCGCCGGCAAGGTTCCCAGCTCAATCGGGGCGATGGCTGTCCGAGGCATGGAGAGGTTCCATAGTCGCGGAATTGAGCCAGAATCCGAGGTGAAAAGCCAACGGCTGTCCGGGCTGATGGTTAGCGATGAAATAACCCCTTCAATTCCCCCCAGGACCTGTGCCGTCGTGGCGGGGTCTGGTGCTTGCAGATTCCAACGGCGGATCGAAACGGAATCGTAACTGACGAGCCATTGCTGGTCGGCACTGATGGCGAAATCTGGAAACTGAGTCTCGTGACCTGACAAAGCGGTAGCGCCCGAAGTGGCGGTGGAAATGGGTAATGAACGGATCCGAATCACCGAGCCGTCGGCGTAAACGCAACTTTTGCTGTCCGGTGTGAATTGAATTCGCACGACACGATTGGGCAATACGACAACACTGGCGGCCACATCGGCAACCTGCAGGTCGTAGACTCGAGTTTCGGCCCCCTGCGTAACCAGCCAGCGACTGTCAGGGCTAACTGTCATTGCATAGATCGAATCCGATTGAGGCGACAAAACTTGCGGATTTGCCGTCGGGTCTGCCGACTCCAATGAGTACAAGGTGGGGAATTTCCCGTTAATCACCAGCGCACGATCATCTGGACTGATGGCCACGACGTCGCCACTCGTCTGCTCGTTCAGGGGAAACACCTGGACACTGCTCTGAGGATCCGGACTCTGTAGATTCCACAGGCGCACGGTATGGTCTTGGGCCGCGGACACGAGCCAGTGGCCGTCGGCAGTGTTCGCCAGTTCTTCGATATATGCCGAGTGACCATGCAGTTCGATGTGGCTCTCGGCAGGTTGCGGACTCGACAGATCCCAAAGGTGAATCACATGATCGACGCTGGTTGTCATGAGCCAGCGCGGGCTCTTCCCAATTCTATTGAAGGCCTGGAAACAACCGCGACTGCCACTCAGGACGACTGGATCGTCAAGGGAGGGGGCGCCGGTCAGATCCCACAGTTGGGCCGAATCGTCGTAGGTGCCGATGACGAGCGAGCGACTGTCCCGACTGAAAGCCAGGCCGGACAATTGCTGACCGTTGGTTGGTACAATCGCAGGCTCAATCGTCGGATCGGAAATCGATAAATCCCAGAGTCGCGCCATTCCCTGCTGTACGGTGGCCAGCCAGCGGCCATCAGGACTGAATACGGACAGACTCGCACCTCCCCCTTGCAAGACTTGGCCACCCAGTGACTGACAGGCATCAAATAGCTCTTCCAGTGCGCGGGGACTGACAGGCTCGCCAAATGTGCTGGTGGCCTCAGCAGCGGCAATCGCTAACAGCGCACTTCGCTGTGGGAATCGAGGCCGCATCAGCCGCGACAGCGCCGCCAGCCGTTCGGCAGTCGCGATATGCAGTTGTCGCTCGGCGGCGATATGCGCACGCCGCTCGGCTTGTGCCACTTCCGACTTCTCTTCGGCCAGTCGATTCTTTTCTTCAGCCAGCTTTTCGGCCCTTGTCCTGGCGTCGGCTTCCCGGCTGGCCGACTGGATCGCGTCTCGGCGCGATTGATTGATAATCACGGCAGCCAAAAGCGAGACGACGGCGACCAATACAATCGCCACTGCTCCTGTGCGCACATACCCGCGGTGCCTGCGCGCAAAACGACTGGCGCGCTCCGCCAACGTATCCGGTGCGGCAGCGATCGGTTCGTCGGCCAGCCAGTGCTCAAGATCATCAGCCAGGGCCCGTGCCGACGGATACCGTTGAGACGGCAGGAGTGCCATCGCTTTCAGACAGATCGCTTCCAGACCGCGGGGCACGTCGGCGACCACATCTCGTGGCCGGGGAAAACTGCCCCGCTGGACTTTGGACAGAATGATCTCGAGCTGGTCTTTTTCAAACGGCGGTCGGCCGCACAGAATGTGGTAGAGGGTCGCCCCCAGGCTGTACACATCACTCGTGGGCCCTAGATCACCCAATTGACCCACCGCCTGTTCGGGACTCATATATGACGGAGTCCCGATCGCCGAACCCGGTTGCGTTTGTCCGCTGCTGCTCAGCGCCGACGCTGGCTGCAGCGACAGTTCTTCCGACAGAATTTCTTTGCGTCCGACAGCCTTGGCGAGGCCCCAGTCGACGACCAGCGTCTCGCCGTATTTGCCGACCATGATGTTGCCCGGCTTGAGATCACGGTGCAGCACACCCCGGCTGTGGGCATATTCCATGGCCTGACAGACATCGATGAATCGCCCCAGCAGCTGACGCAATTCCAGCAGGCGTAATCCCAGCTTGTGACGGTTCGGATTGTCGGCCCGATGGTACGCTTCCAGCGCGTCTTTCAGGCTGTCTCCCTTGATGAACCGCATCGCGTAATACGGTCGGCCCGCCGCATCCTGCCCCAGTGCGTAGACGGGGACAATTCCCGGATGCTCCAGGCCGCCGGTAATTTCTGCTTCCAGGACGAACCGCTCGCGACTGATTTCATGATCCGCATGTTTAGGCTGGATCTCTTTCAGAGCCACTTCCCGGTGGAGTTCGGAATCATAGGCGACAGAGACCTGGCCGAGTCCCCCTTTGGCATGTGGACGCAGGATCCGGAACCGGCCATGCGAGTTCGTGCTGGGATCGATGCGCGGCGATGTCTGGTAGGGATCGTCGGACCGGGAATCAGGCACGATGAACGTCAGACTGGCTTGCAGATCGGAATCGGCGAGTCGTTCAAGGTCAGGACGTAGCTCGGGGCTGGGACTGAGCGCCGCCAGACTTTTTTCCGGATCCCCTTGATGCTTCTTCAAAAACCGATCGACCAGCGTTTGCAGCGCCGTTCGGTCATCTGGCAAGAGGGCCTGTCGCTGTTCGAGAATTTCAGCCAGAGACTGGGACTTATTCATTACCCAGACATCGAACGCGGCGACCAGTTGTTCGCGCGTAATGAAATTGCTTTGCAAAGCAATGATGCCGAACAAGAGCTGTGAGTTGGCGAGAAAGCCATCTGACCCGAAATTCTGTGCTGGCTGACTCGCCATGGAGAGCTCTCAGATCTGTTCAGAATCGATTCCGCGCTGCTGACGATGCCTGCCAGTCATCTTAAATAGCCGATTCGCGTTCCTGTCGCGCGTCGGGTTACAACTGGCCAAGCGCTTGTTCCACGAGTTCCGGTTGCAGGTCTTTGCCGGTGATCGTCTTGAAGACGGTGCTGATGTGCGCGCCGAAGATCTGGGGGGGCGGCACAATCTTGCAGCCCCGTTCACGGGCTTCGCGCAGCAACTCGGTGTCTCCGATCGGATTCGTCAGATCGGTGACATACATATTCGGCCGCAGAAACGCCGGGTTGAGTTTCACCCCCGGGCCGCTGGCCCCTCCTACGACACCGCTCTGGGCCTGGGCCTCAGCGATAATCACCACGTCGCACAGCGTATCGTACATGTTGGCCAGCGGCACATAGCGGGCCCCGGTCGCCTGCGCCAGGCGCTGGGCTTCGCCATCGTCGGCCGCGGTGACGCTGAGCAGTCCCTTCCGCTTCTGAACCCCCACGGCGACACTTCGCGCCATGCCTCCGGCCCCGATCACAAACACGCTCCGCCGGTCGAGCGGACGGTCTTCGGGAGTTTTCGCCCCCAACGCATGCTCGATCACGCGCAGCACGCTCTTCCAGGCTACATTGTAGGCGTTCCAGCCGTCGGGCTGCTTAACGACCACGTCGGCATATTGTGCCTTGCGAGCCGCTTCTTCGATTTCCGTGGCGAGGTTCAGCGCCCGTTCACAGAACTCAGGGTTCCCCAGCAGAACATTGATGTTCAGCACGTCGAGCATCTGGTTGATCTTGTCCGAGACCCCCAGTTCCAACTGCAGACAGCGAATGTTGAGCTTCTGCGAGGCAAAGCCCGCATTCAACAACCGGACCGCCGCGCTCTCGGCGGGTCCAAAACCGGCCACGGCCACAAACCGCGTCTGCGGTCCGATGTCTTTATAATGGTAGATTTCTTCCAGGTCGGTGACGGTGGCCTGACCTTCGTGCGCTTCGAGCCCGCGTTCCAGAGCGGCGTAAATCCAGGGGGCCCCGTATTTCAAACCCAGCAGCGAAAACATGACGCCGGGTTTCCCCAAGCCCATGCCCACCACGGGAATATTGCGCTTCTTGCTGATCGTGGCCAAGAGCGGCCAGGCCGCATCGAGCGTGGGGGTCGGCCCCACGAACTTCACCACATCGGCCTTGGCGGCAATCGCCCGTTCGATGATCGGTTCCAGATTCGTGAGGGGCTTGTTCAAGCTCGTGTAGCTCACGACGCGCTTGGTGTTGCCGAAGCGCGGCACCTGGTCGGCGACATCGAGTTCCAGCTCGATATAGGCCGGCCCGCAGATGATGGCCGTGCGCAACTGAATCAGCCGTTCTTCCTCGCTGCCGTCCCAGTTGCCCCCATCTTCCCGCCGACGGCAGGATACCAACAACGGCTTGCTGATCCCTTCCATCATCTCTTTGAGGTCGGGTTCTTTCCCCAGGCGATCGAGCCGAAATTCAATCAGGTCGCATTGCGGTGCGGCGTTGAACAGATCGACTTTGCCCAGCCGGCGGGATTCAGGAGCAACGGCAATGCACAACATAACGTCAGTAGACCTTCCCAAGAGACCCGGAACGAATTGCCAGCCACACAATTCCGGTCGGCCCGCCAGGCGGGCGACCGGAGACCTTCTTCCTTACTTCAACAGCGAATACAGGTGTGACACGCTGCCTGTCGAGACCCAATCGACAGGGTACTCAATCGTCGGTGGCCTGTTGAGCCACGGCGGTGTAAATCTCTTTCGCCCGATCGTACGCAGCTTTCGCCGCGTCGCGTTCGGCGGCACGAATACTGCCGACCTTGGCTTTCCAGCAGGTTGACACGGCTTCGATACACCAATCCGCACTCTTCTTACTGGCACGGACCGGCTGACCACCCACTTCGACCCAGACGGGGTTGGTATGCACCGACGGAAAGATTCGCACGGCGACCCAGCTCGACTTCTTGATCGGCACGTCAAAATCCATGTGACCGACACGGCCGTCCGCCGTCACCTTACGCGTGGCAACAGGCACACCATTGACAATCACCTCCACCGGAACATCGCGGGTGTCACCCTGACGCGCCCGTTCAAGATGCCAATACGGTTTCTGATCGAGCCGACGGTTGCGGATCGCCTCGGTCTCGGGAGTCGGCTTTTCGTTCGCCAGGAACGCGGCGACATCGAAACTCACTTTGACCGTTCCCGGCTTGTCGATCTTCAGCGTGCTGATCTGCCCACCGGTCCCCGCTTCGCCGACAGCGACCTTGTCCACCCGGAAATCCAGGATGTGGCTGAGCCCGTCGCCGCAGTAACTGCGGCCGTCTTTGAGCCCCTGCACCCAATTGTCGTAGTTCAACTCTTCGGTCGGGTCGAGCTTGACGTAAATGCGACCCAGGCCGACTTTATCGCCATAGATGCACGGAAAGTCGGTCTCGCCGCTGATGCGCGAGGTCATGCCGCAGTTCAGAGTGTGATACCAGATATTCAATTCCCAGATGACCGGGGTATCGACCGCCGAAATGAAATCGCAGGCCCCGTTGGCCGTGGTCACGATATACTCATTCGCGCCGATGCCATCAAAACGGGGCATGGCATAGTCGGGCAGCTTATCGGCGGCTTTGCCGATCCAGCCAGCCGGCAGGCGGTTGTAATCGACCATTTGCCGTGAACCGTCGGGCATGACGTCGGGCAATTGCAGCCCCCAGCCCGAATGGCTGTAACCCACGACCCCTTTTTGTTTTTGGCCCCACTCCAGCACGGGCTGGGTCCAACTGGGCCATTGTTCAATCAATTCGGTCCCCGGATAATCATCTTCCGTGAGCCGCAGCAGACACAGGTGCCCGGCATGCGACGACGGAAAGCCGCTGACTTCGACGTCGTACCGCATCAGGTAATTCGGCCGCGACAGAGCCGAGGTTTTTCCTTCAAAATACTGCTTCTGGGCGTACCAGCACGGTCCCCACGAGAGGACACAGCCCACATTCAGATCTTCACCGAGAATGTGCCGCATCATGTCGGCGGGCGTGACCCCTTCGGTGGGGTTTTCGTAGTGTGCACAGCCGGCGGCATGCACATGGTGATCGCCCGAGAACCAACGGCGGTCGGCCGGATGAATCCAGCGATGCAGTTGAAATTCGGCAGGCTGACTGACAATGTTCTCGCGCACGATCAGCTTGTGGTTCTCGACCAGGTATTCAGGGCCACGCGCTACTTCGATGTTGTATTCGCCCGGAGGGAGGTGAATCGACTCGCCATCGCTGCGATAGATCTGGTTATGAAAAAAGAAATCGGGGGCCAGACGGCGGGCCGGGTTAGGATACACACGACCGTATTTATCGCGGATCACAAAAGCCGCCGTCGTGGGCTTGCCATCGAAATCGCGAACCTTCAGAGCCACTTCGACAGCGGGCAGACATTGAAACAGAATCGGCACGGCGTTGCGAAAGCCAATGTCCTGGGTTCCCTGGCCGACGTTGAATCCCAGTTTCGCTTCACGTTTACCGACTTCACGGCTGTAGAGTTGAATGATGCGGTATTCGAGCAACAGGCCGGACAACCGGGGTTTCAGGGGCTGCGCGTTGAACAGTGTGCCATCGAGCCAACGCTGCGGGACGTCGGTCGGTTTGACATCGATTTGCGGATCAGGACGCCCCGTGCTGCGCTTGAACAGCGGGGCCAGGTTGGGACTTTCGATCTTCAATTCGGGATTGATGCCCGCCTGGTTATGCACCTTGACCAGAAACGTGCGCCAGCCCTGCTGGATCAGTTCCTTTTTGGCCGGGCCTTCGACCACTGACACGCGGCTTTCGGCGTTGATGGTCACTCCCACCACGCACAGCGGGTCGAGAATTTTTTGAATCGCCAGAGACGATTTGCGGGCGTCGGGTTCGTTGATGGCGCGCTGCAGGTCGTCGCGATCGGACTGACTGAGGGGGGCCCCGACGTAGTCGAGCGCTTCGATGAGCCGTTCGGTGGCCGCGGCCAGCGGTTGGGCTTCGACGTTTTCCACCTTGGGAAATTCGTCCGCCACAGACACCCGGGTGGCCGTCAAGATCAGGACCCACAGCCAGGCCCACCACCGGGGTGCTGATACGAGACGGTGCAGCGCAAGAACCATGACGACAACTCCCGATTTACTGGAACCGGCGGACCTGGATCGAAGTCGGCGGGCGGACGACGCGCGAATGCCACGTCCACACGAGTCCCGGACTTCCTGGACATCTTTCGCATCCACATTGTCAGGCCACCTGCGACCATCGTCAAGCGACTGTGACTGGCCGCACCAGCGTCAGGGCCTGCCTGACGCGCGGTGGCGAAGCGGTGCCAGATGTCGCCGTGGAGGCATTTGAATTTTCTGGCCGTCACACAATTTCGGCAGTTGGCGCTTTATCGAGCGACCAAATACATGCCCACGACACCGAGGACAATACCGAAGAGTACGAGCGACGCGCCGATCAGCAGCAAGCAGAGGCTCGTCACCGTAGGGTACTGCGAGCCACAGTCATGCAGTCGACTCAACAGATCAAGATCGGATGAGTCATCAAAGAACTTCGCCGTGCGCACGGCTGGACGACGCGACGCAAGCTTGTCGGCGATCGCTCTTAAGTTCGTCATGCTCTTGAGTCTACCAGCGCGAACAAAATCCACGCCAGATGTCTCTGACTGGATTTTGGGGGGACAGCCCTGAATTCGGGGAAAGACTCACTTTGCGGTGGTCAGGCTGATTACCTGTACGGGCCTGATCAAGATCAATCAGGGGGGCCAACGGCCGGGCTGCTAACAACCGAGAGGTTTCATTCCCGTTGCCAGTCTGGTCGTGGGCGAACCTGATGACTGTCTATGCGGACGTCACAACTCTGCCAAGGCCGCGGTATAATCGAATCGGTTTTCACTGCGCCGGCTTATCGCAGCCCGCTTCAGCCTCGGTTCCAAATCCGGACAGGCCCTTACGCGTCACCCAACTGTTTTCGCAGTCGACGGAGGACTCGGCTTTTGGCCTGCCGGACGGCCATCGAGGTCATTGACAGTTCTTCTGCCACTCTGGTCGCGGACTGGCCCAGAACCGCCGTTTTCCAGAAGGCCTCCCACGTGTGTTCCTCGAGTTCCGGTCGGATCTGATCGAGCGCCCGCGAAATCAAGTTGGCTAAATCATTCGAATCAGTGGGAGGGCTGTCTCCGGCGGCATCGACGCACGGATCGGGAATCTCAGACAAGCGAGCGAGAGCCGTGCTGCCCCCGGTTCCGGCCGGCTCATTTCGTCGCCACCATTGTAAGATGGCATTGCGCGTGATCGTCCACACCCAGCCACGAAATGTCGCTCGCGGATGTGTCGGATCGAATTTCGCGATCCCACGATGCACGGCCAGAAAGACTTCCTGGCCAATGTCCGCCCGCGCGGCAGCCTCCACGCCCAGTTGTCGGCACCAACTCTCGATCAACGGAGCGTAAAGGCTGACCAGGTCGGCCCACGCGAGGGCAGATCCCTCCTGAATGCGGGCCGCCAGACTCAAGCCGCTAGAACTCTCAGAGCTGGTAACTGTGGAAGGCATATCGCCGAGTGTAAACCGGCGTCTGCAGTCTCCGCCAGCCAGGATTTCATCGCTGGAATGCCAACTTGGCCGGCGCGACGGAATGCCCTGGGCCAAGGGATCGCAGATTTACGTCGGACGTACAAGCGGTCCATTTTGTCGCCACCGGCGCGTCACACCCCTGCATTGAACCTGTGAGTGGATAACAAAACCTCTGAGGCGGATGCGATTGGGGTGAGCGAAACAGCCCACAAATGGTCTTGTTACAAGTTGTTGATGTCACAAAACATTCCAGATGGAAAACAAATCATGGCCCAGCTCGATTGCCCGAATAACCAGACCTTGCGGAATTACCTGCTCGGCAAATGTTCCGACGTGCTGTCCGTGGAAATCGAAGGGCATTTGTCGCACTGCTCCGAGTGCGAAGCGACAATTTCTCAATTCGATTCGGCCGACGATACCCTGCTGCGACATTTACCGCTGGCACCAGCGGCAGCGACCTCTGAACCAGAGGATCCGCCGGGTTGGATCCACGAGTTGCGGCAGGAGCCGCCAGCGGAGGGCGGCGGCGACATGCGCCCTGACAACCTCGGCAGAATTCCTTCGACGGCCGAAGTCCACGAGATGCCCCCTTTGCCCGACGGCTGCGCCAATTACGAGTTGCTGGGAGTGTTGGGGCGAGGAGGCATGGGGGTCGTCTTTCTGGCACGCCATCGGCAGTTGAATCGCCGGGTCGCGCTCAAGGTCGTCCGTCCCGACGCCCTCTCCAGCAGAGAGGCACGGCAGATGTTTCAGCGGGAAATTCAGATTCTCGGTCAGCTCAATCATCCGGGAATCGTCATGGCGACCGACGCGGGAACGGTGGCGTCTGGGGCCTATCTGGTGATGGAACTGATCGAAGGAGCAGACCTCGGCCGGGTCGTCCGAGAGGGTGGCCCGCTGACCGTTGAAGCTGCCTGTGCCGTCGGAAGGCAGGTGGCCGAGGCCCTCGCGGCAGCGCATGGCAGCGGGGCCATTCATCGCGACGTGAAGCCTTCAAACATCATGGTCGATTTGAATGGCCGCGCGCGACTGCTGGATTTTGGCCTGGCGCACATGACCCTGATGATGCAACACAGCGGCGATACCTCGGTAGGCCGCCTGCTGGGAACGCTCGACTACATGGCCCCGGAACAGGCTGGTGGCCAGTGCCCGGTTGACTCGCGAGCCGATCTGTACAGCCTGGGGGCGACGCTGTTCTTCCTGCTCACGGGGCGCCCCCCGCACGGCTCGCGAAAGGGCCGCTCGATGTTGGAGCAGATTCGGGCCATTTCCCATGAAGATGCCGTGCCGGTCAGCTCGATTCGTGTGGACGTGCCAATTGAACTCGACCGGCTCGTGGCATCGTTACTGTGCCGCGACCCCGAACGCCGTCCTCTGTCGGCTGCCGACGTAGCCGCCGTACTCGCGCGTTGGGCGGGCGGGAACTTGGGGACTCGCGTGGCCGATCTTGTACCGCGCCTGCCCATTGCCGAGCAGACTGCAGCCGACAGCGTGGCAGCCAGGCAATCGTTTGTCGCGCTGTTGGGAACCGAAGCCCTGGGGCCGGCCAGCACGGCGGCACCGCCCGCGGTCCGTCCCGTGCGCGGGCGATTTTGGGGAAAGTGGACGGCTCTGGCCGCGTGGGCCGGAATCGTTCTGGGCGGTGTCACGATCTGGCTGAAGACTTCACAGGGAACCCTCAAGATCGAATCGGAAGTTGGCGACGTAACCGTCGAAGCCATTGACGAACGGAACCAGGTCCGCGAGTTGCAGATCAAACAGGGAAACAACGAGACGATCCTCGAAACCGGGACGTACCGCGTGCGACTGGCGGGAACGCACGATGGGATCGCGCTCGACCGCGACGTGATCCGATTGCATCGCGGGGACGCGACGGTGGCGAAGATTCTGCGCGTCGCCGATGACGCCGGGGCAGATCGACCAGAGGGACATCGCCAGATCAGAATTGCCAACCCGGAAAGAAAGAACGTCACGATCCGTGAGAAATTTGTCTGCCAGATCCAGTCGCATCGCCACATCAAGGTCCGCGCCCTGGAGCGCGGGTATCTCGAGGAGATCCACCTCAAGGAAGGCCAGATGGTCAAGAAAGGCGATCTGCTGTTCAAAATTACTCCGATAATTCTTCAGGCCCGGCTCGACGTCGAGCTGGCCGAGCAACAACATGCCCAATTGCAGTACGACGCCACCAAGAGACTGTTCGATCATAATGTCGTCAGTGCGGGGGAGTTGGGATTGCACGCGGCCAACCTGAAAAAGGCCGAGGCCAAAGTGGCGGAGGCCCGAGCTGAATTGAACTTTGCCAGTGTTCGAGCACCCTTTGACGGCTTGATTGGCAGACTGCAGCAACAGCAAGGCAGTCTTTCGAACGCGGGGGATGAGCTCACGACCTTGTCCGATAACAGCCTGATGTGGGTCTATTTCCATGTTCCCGAAGCCCGTTACCTCGAGTTCATGAGCGACGTGAATCAGCCGCGCGAGGATTTGCAAATCGAGCTCGTGCTGGCAAATGGTCGGAAGTATCAGCAGGCCGGGAAGATCAGCGCGATTGAGTCGGACTTCGACCACGAGAAAGGGAGTATCGCGTTCCGCGCTGATTTCCCGAACCCGGACCGGCTACTGCGTCATGGTCAGGCGGGCACTGTGTCGATCAGCCGAGAACTCAAGGACGCGATCGTCATACCGCAGCAGGCCACGTTCGAGATTCTCCAAAAGCGGTACGTGTATGTCATCGACAAAGACCACGTAGCGCACCGGCGCGAAATTGTCGTCCAGAATGAACTTGACGACCGGTTGGTCGTCAAGCAGGGTTTGGATGCAGGAGACACCCTTGTGGTCGACGGAATCCGACAGGTTCGCGATGGCGGGAAGGTGGATCTGGGTGACGGGGCTACGCCCTGAATGCGCCTGACTCGGACCAGGGATGGAAGTCGCACCATATCCAAATGGAGGATTGCGCAAACAGTTCTTTCTACAGCCAGGGAATCGAACTAAATTTGTTTACGATGTGGCCTTCAACCCCGATGGCGAGCAGGTGGCGTCGGTCGCCTGGGACGGAACGTTGAGGCTGTGGAATGCGACGACGGGTCAGCAGACGCACCTTTCGAAACATGAATCGGTGATCTTGTCGGGCGTCTCTTACAGTCGCAACGGCCGGCGACTGGTGACGACTGAGAGGGCAGTCGGCGTGACCCTGTGGGATGTCGAATTCGGTCAAGCGATCAGGACCTTTTCAGCTCCTGTGAAGGAAGGTGACGTGCGCGCGGTTTTGAATCCCGACGGCACGATCATGGCGGTTGGATCGCATACGGGGATCGTGACTCTGTGGGATACAAACACGATCCAGGAGCTGGGCCAACTGCAGGGGCATGACGCGGGTCGATTTGTCCGGGACGTGTGATTTACGCCGGATGGCAAGCGGTTGGCCACCGCCAGCCAGGATTCGACCATCCGCATCTGGGATGTCGCCACTCATACTTGCGAGATGACGATCGCCGCCCAAGACTGTTATCGCATTACCTGCAGTGCCGACGGGAACCTGCTGGCCTGCAGTTGTGGCGACAAGACGGTTCGATTCTGGGAGATGACGTCGCCGGAGGAAATCGGAAAGGTCTACCTCGGAAGTACGGTCTATGGCCTGTCCTTCAGTCCCGACGGCACGCGGTTGGCAGCCGGTTGTGCGGACAATACCATTCGCATCCTCGACGTAGCCACCCGCCAGGAAGTCGTCGAATTGCAGGGGCACTCAAATTTCGTGCATGCCGTGGCATTCAGCTCTGACGGAACGCGTCTGGTCTCAGGCTCCGGAGATCATACTGTCCGCATCTGGGATACCCTGCCTGCCTACAAGCGGGCGGGAAAGTAGCAGGAAGTTAAAAGGGAAGGCCGGTGCAGGTCGTGATTAGAGGCTGAATGGCAGAGAATGCCCGACGGACAACTGGCGCTGACACGTTGGAATCTTATCCCACGATTGTTTGAATCCGATGTCGAGGACGAAAATCAAGATGGTGACACCACTTTTCAAGAAGTTGAACCTGGGAAATCAGACCCGCATCCACGTGTTGCAGGCGCCCGACAGTTTTGAACCGGCGCTCGCGGCATTGCCCGCTGTTCAGGTGGCCAGAAGAGTTACGGGGTCCGTCGAGTTTGCGCTGGCGTTTGTGATCACGCAGGCTGAACTCGATACTCTCAGCCAGAAACTCATCCAGGCCACGACGGGCGATGCCACCTTGTGGTTCGTTTATCCGAAGCAGTCTTCAAAAAAGTACCGCTGCGAGTTTCACCGCGACTCGGGCTGGCACGTCCTGGGTGCCGCTGGTTTCGAACCAGTCCGCATGGTGGCGATTGATGAAGACTGGTCGGCGCTCCGCTTTCGGCGGACGGAATACGTCAAGAACATGACTCGCAATCCGGCCGGCGCCATTTCCGCGGCGGGTAAGAAGAAAGCCCGCGCGACGCGTCAATCGGCCCAATCGGCGAAGCCTGCAACCCCGTCGCCGGCTTCTGCAAAACGCCGGAAACGCAAATCGGCTGGCTGACAGCGGCAGAGAGTGACCCAATCCCCGGTTCGAAGTTGGGAGTGGGAATTCGCAGAGGGTGTTTCCCTGCAGTACCAGCCGGCCCCGGCGGATCGGGCTTGGGGCGATCAGCCGGTTTTGTATGGCGTCAGGCCGAGCGGGTCGTCATAATAAAGTTCGTTTATCCATCCTTGATCAAAGTCTGGGAGCGGTTTGTCCAGACTTTCCTGCCTGCGTCACTCATGATGTCCCGTGACTCCTCTGCCTGGGAGAGCCCCGTGATTCGTTCGTTTCCATGTGGTTGTGTGTTTGTCCGAGCCTTTCGCTGCGGTGCGACCGCCATGCTGAGCTGGGTCGTCCTCGCCCCAGTGGCCTGGGCTGTCGATTTTCAGGTTTCGCCTCCCAAGATCAGCTTCGAACGGAATTTCGAGCAGGCGCAACTGCTGGTCACGGCTGTCGATGCAACCGGAGCGATCGGTCCTCGTGCCGACGATTTGACCACCCGCGCCACTTTTGTGTCATCGAATCCCGCGGTGGTCACGGTGACTCCGGCCGGTCGTCTGCTGGGAGTTGGCAATGGAGACGCCCAGATCACGGTGGCGGTCGAGGGCCACCAGAAAACGATCGAGGTGCACGTTGAGGGCATCCAGCCCGACCCGCCAATTAATTTCATCGAACAGGTGCTCCCCATTCTTTACAAAGCCGGCTGCAATGGCGGGGCCTGCCACGCCAGCCAGCATGGTAAAGGGGGATTCACGCTGTCGGTCATGGGCTACGATCCCGCGGCCGATCGCCAGGCGATTCTGCGTGATCGCATGCAACGCCGGGTGAACCTGTTGAACCCGGCCGACAGCCTGGTGCTGAAGAAACCGACGATGGCCATGCCGCATGGCGGCGGCAAACGTCTGGAAGTCGGCTCGAACGATTACAACATTCTGCAGGCGTGGATTGCCCGCGGGGCGCCCGAATCGAAACCCGATACCCGCAAGGTGACCAAGCTCATGGTCACCCCGGCGTCGCGCATCGGCCAGCCGGGAATGAAGCAGCAACTGCAGGTCCAGGCGTTGTACAGCGATGGCAAGACGCGCGATGTGACCGCCTGGGCACGCTTCGACAGTATGGATGAAGGCGTTCTCAATGTGTCTTCGGCAGGGGTCGTCTCGGCCATTGGCAAGGGCCAGGCCCCGATCATGGTCCGGTACGAAGGCCAGGCGGAAATCGCCATGGTGGTGATTCCGTTTGGTGAATCGGTGAATCTGGCCGATTGGAAGAACAATAACTTCGTCGATGAACTGGCCTCGGCCAAGTTTCGTGAATTGGGAATCGCGCCGTCGGGCCTCTGTGACGACGCGACCTTTTTACGCCGGGCTTATTTCGATGCCATCGGCACGCAACCCAC